>JAIOYC010000089.1 GCA_021741325.1 Alphaproteobacteria bacterium | reverse complement strand
TAATCCGGAATTTCAGGCTCCACCAGATACGCGAGCATCATGAGTGATTCCTGCCAGCCCAGATAACACATCTCTACGGGGATAGCATTCGGGATTCCTTCTTGAGTGATTTCAAGATCGGTGCCGCCCAAGACCGTCCGCAGATTGATAGTCACTTTCATTTCTCCCGGAAGATTGGGGTCGTCGAATTTATCGGTGTGGACAATCCGTTCATGAGGGACGTGTTCCAGATATTCTCCCCCGAAAGAATGGGTTTTTCCGGTCGAAAAATTTGTAAAGGACATGCGGTATTTTCCGCCCACGCGCGCATCGAGTTTTTCGACCTTGGCCGTAAATCCGCAGGGTGGCGCCCAGCGCGCCAGCGCATCCGGCTCTAGAAAGGCGCGATAGAGCTTCTCCCTGGGAGCCCGTATGACGCGATGCAGGCGGACGGTGTTTTTTGTCATGATGATTTCTCCACGGTGGTTTTCAGATTGAAGAACTATAAATATAGATCCGTATTCTTATTTCCAATCATAGGGATAACATGATGCACAGATCATTTTTTAACTCAAAATATGACGGAAAACTTGCATTTTTTGATAATTCATGCATAATAGCGCCTTCACGACAGGGAGGTGTGCTATGAGAAATTATAAAACATTATTTGCGGCTGCGGCTTTTGCGCTTCCGTTTATGGCGATGGCTCAAAAACAAGACACAACCTATTTCGCAAGCCCGAAAACGGATGAGGCTGTGAAGCAGGTAACATTCACGCCCGGCAATCTCCCCCGTTCAGAGAGCGTCCAGGCAAAAATGAGCGCCGCTCTGACCAATATCTATAAAAACCCTACCAGAGAGAACAACGAGGCATGGCTCAGGCTTATGTGGGCAGATCTGGATAATCAGATACCTACGGCACCTCCCACGCTTCCCGCGCGTCCTCTTAAAGAACTTGTCTCCTCGAGGCAGGCTGCTGATGATCCGAAAAATCACTCCGTCGGGAACGTCTTTCAGATTCCAGGCGCTAGTTTTTAAGGGAAATAACTAAGAAGAGGCGCGGCCGATCAGGGTGTTTCCTGCCTGCCGCGCTTCGCCGGTCTGCATGGCCTGAAGGTCCGGACGGCCAAACAGGAATCCCTGCCCGTAATTGATCCCGTAATCCAGAAGTTCGCGCAGAACTTCTTCGCTCTCGATTTTCTCGACGATGATGTCGATCCCATGGTCTTCCAGCGTGTCCTTCACGGTGATGATCTGCGAGGGGCCGCCGGGCATTTTCGCCTTCTTCATCAAAATGCCGGCCTCGATCTTGATGAACTGCGTGTTCAGAGATCTCAGGAACGCAATGTCAAAGGAGAATTGCCGCACATGGTCGATGGAGAGCGTGCATCCCAGTTTCCCAAGGCCTTTTAGAATTTCCAGCACTTGCGGGCTCATGCCGCCCAGATCCTTCTGGCGGATCTCGAAGATCAGGCGCGGTGCGAGGGCGCGGTTCTGGGAGAGAAACACCAGAAGCTCGTCCATGAAGCGCTTGTTCTTCAGGTTGGACGCTTCCACATTCAGAAAAAACGGTGCGGCGCGGTTCAAATGCGCGGTATCCCGGACGGTCTTGAGGCACTGCATCAGCAGGAGCTGGTCGATATCGTTCAAAACCGCGTCCTTGCGGGCCACCTCGATATAGCGGCTGGCCGGAACGTAGAGGCCGGGGCGCGCGCGAATACGGGCGAACATTTCAAAAAAACGGGGTTTGCGCTGGGGCAGGCGCACGATCGGCTGCACAAAGACATTCACGCTGCGGTTTCGGACCGCGTGGTGGATCAGCTCGCGGATAACCGTGTCGCTCAGGGATTCAAAATAGGCCAGCAACTCGTCATTGGCGATGGTCGGAGGCGGCGTTGCGGGCAGCGCTTTGTCGGGGGTGAGGGCCAGGGGTTCTTCCTGCACATCGTTCCCGTACAGCTCCTCGTAGCGGACAGGGCCGATCGCCTTGGCGGAGGTCCGGAATTCTTCCTCCTTGCTCGCCGTGGCGGGGGAGGATGCGGGCGCAGACGCTTGAGTATGGGGTCCGTCTTCGTGGAGGGAAATTTTATCCCCTCCGCCGGGGCCGTTTTCATTGACCGCACTGGCGCGTATGTCCGTTTCAGGCAGGCTGCGGGCCCGCCGGGCCGGAAACAAGAAGCGCTCAAAGCCTTTGGCGGGCTTTTCGGGGGTGGCTGTTTTTTCCTCTTTCCGGTCTTTCAGGCGCTTGACCTCTCTGGCCAGCTCGGTCTGGTCTTCCCGGAGCTCCTCCAGCGCGGAGGAAACACCCGTTTCCCAGCCATTCCGGCGTGTGCGGTCCTGCAACAGGTAAAAGGCCATCATCGTAAAGCCAAACCCCAGGGCCGCCGTCAGCGGATCGAAATAGGCCATCACCGTGCACAGGGCAAGGGACGCGATCATGCCCGCGCCTATCACGATGCGGTCGATCATGCGCGAAACAGATGATAAAGCCGGCTGGGGGCGGTTTTTGTGTTTCATGGGTCCGATCCTGTCTCCGGTTTTTCTCCTCAAGGGGAGCCTGAGATCCTATAATGCAACATCCGCGCCAACTGCCTCGCCTATATGGGCAAAGCCGTCCCGGTGCAGGAGGTCCAGAATTTCCTTATTGACAGAATTTACCACAGCCGGGCCCCGGAAAACAAGCGCCGTATAGATCTGGACCAGCGAGGCCCCTGCCCGGATGCGGGCATAGGCCTGCGCCCCGGTTGAGACGCCGCCCACGCCGATAATCGGGATTTTGCCCCCCAGAAGGCGATAAAAACGGCGGGTTGCGGCGATGGATTTGTCCGTCAGGAGAGCCCCGCTCAGGCCCCCCTTTTGCGCGCCGAAAGCGGGCGGCAGGGCGGCGGGGCGGTCCAGCGTCGTGTTGGTGAGGATCAGCCCGTCAATCCCGAATTCATTCAGGGCGCTTGCCAATTCCTCCTGCTGGGCGTCTCCCAGGTCAGGGGCCAGCTTCACGAGCAGCGGCGGTGGATTTTGAGGGCATATGGAGGCAAGCTCCGTCTTCACGCGCCCCAGAAGCTCCAGCAGGGGTTCCCGCCGCTGAAGATCCCGCAGCCCCGGCGTGTTGGGGGAGGATATATTGATGGTCAGATAATCCGCCAGCGGGGCCAGTTCGCGGATCAGGGTGACATAGTCGGCCGCCGGATCGGTCTGGTCCTTGTTCATCCCGATATTCACCCCCACGATTCCGCGCGCGGGACGGTTTTTTAGAAAATCTTCAAGATTGCGTTTGAATGTTTCCAGGCCTTCATTAGGAAAGCCCATGCGGTTGATGACGGATTCCGTGGACGGATCCCGGAAAACGCGGGGTTTGGGATTGCCCGCCTGGGGTTTGGGGGTCACCGTTCCGGCCTCCGCGAAGCCAAAACCCATTTTAAGGGCCGGGCCCATAATCTCCGCGTTTTTGTCGAACCCCGCGGAGAGCCCGACCGGGTTGGGGAAATTCAGGTCCCAGAGCTTCACCGCGAGAGCCGGATTTTCCACAGCAGGGCAGAACGGCATCAGTCCACTTCTCAGCGCCTTGATTGTGAGGCCATGCGCGCGTTCCGGATCGATCCGGAAGATCAGCGGACGGGCAAAATCATAAAGGCTGGACATGTCCGATCTATAGCAGAGCTCCGGACGGGGGTATAGATACGATTCATTCCTTTATTAATTAAAAATATTGATTGAATAAATATTTCTACCTGTTAGCTTTTTACCATGAAATCTGCCTACGAAGATCTGCTCAAAGCGCATAGCCTCAGCCTGACATCCGTGCGCCTGGCCGTGCTGGAAGCGCTTGGTCGGCAGCCCCACGCCGATGCCGCAACGATCTTTGAGAGTGTTCAAAGCCGAATCACAACAGCCTCTAAACAAGCGATATACAATAACCTGAATACACTTGTAGAACACGGGCTGATCCGTGAAATCAAACCCAAAGGACAGCCATCTCTATATGAGACACGCATTGGGGATAACCATCATCACATCGTATGTCGATCCTGCAGTCATATCGTTGATGCAAATTGTCACGGCGATATGCCCTGCTTATCGCCGGTTGATGCCCATGGCTTTTCCATTGATGAAGCGGAAGTAATTTTTTGGGGGCTCTGCCCCTCTTGTCGAAAAAACCAAAAGTAAGGAGAAAAATCATGAGTAATGCGGTTCTAGGAGATGTCAATGACAGCTCAAAAAAATGTCCGGTCCTGCATGGGGGCATAACTTCTGCGGGGGCCACAAATCTGGATTGGTGGCCCAACGCCCTCAACCTCGATATATTGCATCAGCATGACACCAAGACCCATCCGTTGGGGAAGGATTTCAATTACCAAGAGGAGGTTAAAAAGCTTGATTTCGCAGCCTTGAAAAAAGACCTGCATGCTTTGATGACAGACTCGCAAGACTGGTGGCCAGCGGATTGGGGGCATTATGGAGGCCTGATGATCCGGATGGCATGGCACGCTGCGGGCTCTTACAGGATCTCTGACGGCCGCGGCGGCGGCGGTACGGGAAATCAGCGTTTTGCCCCCCTGAACTCTTGGCCCGATAACGTTAATCTTGATAAGGCGCGCCGCCTGCTCTGGCCGATCAAAAAGAAATACGGCAACCGTCTCAGCTGGGCGGATCTGATTGTTCTAGCAGGCACGATCGCCTATGAAAACATGGGCCTAAAAACTTTTGGTTTTGCCTTTGGCCGCCCGGATATCTGGCATCCGGAAAAGGATACCTACTGGGGATCAGAAAAAGAATGGCTCGCCCCAAGCGACAGCCGCTATGAAGATTTGGCGAATCCTTCCACCATGGAAAACCCGCTGGCGGCCGTTCAGATGGGCTTGATCTATGTGAACCCCGAAGGCGTAAACGGGAAGCCTGACCCATTAAAAACCGCCGCGCACGTGCGCGAGACCTTCGCCCGCATGGCGATGGATGATGAGGAAACGGTTGCTTTGACAGCTGGAGGACACACGGTTGGAAAATGCCACGGGAACGGCGATGCCAAATTATTGGGACCGGATCCGGAAGCGGCAGATATAGCAGAGCAAGGCCTGGGCTGGATCAACCATACTGCGCGCGGTATTGGTCGCGATACAGTCAGCAGCGGGCTCGAAGGCGCCTGGACGACGAATCCCACGAAATGGGACAACGGTTATTTCTATCTCTTGTTTAACTATGAATGGAAAAATGTGAAGTCTCCCGCCGGCGCGCATCAGTGGGAACCCGTCAATATCAAGGAAGAAGATAAACCTGTTGATTCCGAAAACCCATCTATCCGCAACAATCCGATCATGACGGATGCGGATATGGCGATGAAAATGGACCCGGTTTACCGTGAAATCTCAGAGCGTTTTTATAAAGACTCGGAGTATTTTTCAAAAGTCTTCGCCCGCGCATGGTTCAAACTAACCCACCGCGATATGGGGCCCAAGGTTCGTTACATCGGGCCGGATGTTCCGGATGAAGACCTGATCTGGCAAGATCCTGTGCCCGCTGGAAACACCACATACAATATCAAAGCACTAAAAGAGAAAATCGCAGCCAGCGGCCTGTCCATCGGCGATATGGTTGCAACAGCCTGGGACAGTGCGCGGACGTTCCGCAGATCGGATATGCGCGGCGGTGCGAACGGTGCGCGCATCCGACTTTTCCCTCAGAAAAACTGGGAAGGCAATGAGCCGGAAAGATTGCAACGCGTTCTCTCCGTGCTTGAGCCGATTGCAGCAGAAACAGGCGCGAGCGTGGCCGATGCAATTGTTTTGGCCGGGAATATCGGCATTGAAAAAGCAGCAAAAGCGGCTGGCTTTGACGTGAGCGTCCCCTTTGCCCCGGGACGCGGGGATGCCACAGACGCAATGACGGATGCGGACTCTTTTGCGCCGCTTGAGCCGATTGCTGATGGCTATCGTAACTGGCTGAAGAAAGACTATGTGGTCAGCGCCGAAGAGTTAATGCTGGACCGCACCCAGTTGCTTGGCCTGACCGCACCGGAGATGACCGTCCTGGTCGGAGGGATGCGCATGCTTGGCACCAATTACGGCGGCACGAAGCATGGCGTCTTTACCGGCCATGAAGCTGCACTGACCAATGATTTCTTCATTCACCTGACGGATATGGCCTATAGCTGGAAACCGGCGGAAAATAATCTTTATGAAATCATCGACCGCAAAACCGGTGCCGTAAAATGGACGGCGACGCGCGTGGATCTGGTCTTCGGATCAAACTCCATCCTGCGCGCCTATGCGGAAGTCTACGCTCAAGACGATAACAAGGAAAAATTCGTCCGTGATTTTATCGCCGCATGGACCAAGGTCATGAACGCAGACCGTTTCGAAAAAGAGCTCCTCCCACCTCCATCTGCTTGAACAGGAGACCTTACAGGAACTCTGAAAACCTGAATTGCGTTTGTAACGGTTCCGCATTTACATGACATCCCCGGTTTATTGAATGGCACAACTGAAACAATCCCTGACGCTGGTACAGCTGATATTTTATGGCGTGGGAACAATGGTGGGCGCCGGCATATATTCAATCATTGGCGCTGCCGCCGGAGAAGCCGGCCCGCATTTATGGATCAGCTTTATTCTCGCGGGCATATCAGCCTTTCTCACCGTTTTATCCTATGCGGAATTGGCGTCAGCCAATGAAAAAGCGGGCGCGGAATATCAATTCATGAAAAAAGCCTTTCCGCGATGGCCGCTTATATCTTTTATGGCCGGATATCTGGTCGCGCTGAATGCTGCCGCCACGTCCGCGACCGTCGCCATCGCTTTTGCCGGATACCTGAATGTTTTCTTTTCGGTGTCCGCTTTGCTGACGGCGTTCCTGCTGCTGGCGGCCTGTACGGCCATTAACATCGCGGGCATCAGGCAATCGACCTTTGTCAGCATCGCTCTGATCTGCGTCGAGGTTTCGGGGCTGCTGCTTCTGATCTGGGCCGGATTCACGGCAGGGGACATAACAGCATCCTTTAAGGAAGCGCCGTCCTGGGACAATTCAGCCGGCATTGTCGCCGCGACCGCTCTTATCTTCTTTATTTATATCGGTTTCGAGGATGTCGCCAATCTTTCGGAAGAAGCCGTTGAACCCAAAAAGAACGTCCCCCGTGCGCTTTTAATAAGCGTGACGATAACTTCGATACTCTATGTGCTGGTGGCCTTTGCCGCCCTTGGCCTTGCTGATCCCGAAATGCTCGCCAGGAGT
>JAIOYC010000003.1 GCA_021741325.1 Alphaproteobacteria bacterium | reverse complement strand
GGCCATCGAGGTCGCCCGGGAGCACGCCGCGCAGTCCGGTCTTTCCATCGACTATAAGAACGGTCTGATCGAGGAGACGGACGCCCTGTACGACGTCGTTCTGGCGCTGGAGATCATCGAGCATGTGGACGACCCGGCGAAGTTCGTCCGGCAGTGCGCCCGCGTCGTGAAACCGGGCGGAATCGTGATTTTTTCCACGCTGAACCGCACGGCGAAATCATTCGCCCTGGGCATCGTCGCGGCGGAATATATCCTGCGCTGGGTGCCGCGCGGGACGCACCAGTGGAAGCGGTTTCTGCGGCCTTCGCAACTGGCGCGGATGTGCACGGATTCCGGGCTGTCGCCCCGGGATATCACGGGTCTGGCCTTTCATCCGCTTTCGGGGGAGTTTGCGCTGTCGGAGACGGATATGGGCGTGAATTATTTCCTGAGCGGGACGAAAAGAACCGCTGAATCCGGAGAATGAACTGATGTCGCGGCCCAAGCACATTTTTATTGACATATATTTATAATATCTATACATTACATAGAAATATATTCATTGGAGAAGGACATGACAGATCAAAAGAATAAGCCAGATACGTCCATGTTCAGCGGGGCGCACGTTGTAGGTAATTATATTAGTTGGTATGAATCTTCTGGCAAATTGCCCTATGGAACATCCGGAGAAACCGCCCTCGAGAGTATTCGATTGACCGTTAAGGGCGCCTTTGAAACGGCACAGATTATGGACCCTGAAACAGATACGGCGGCAAAAAATACTGTAAATTATCTTCGGAACCTTCCGGAAAAATACAGGACTTATTTGCCCAAGGAACTTAACGCCCCAGGCTAGACTGAGAAACATTCCCTAAAACGGCTGGCTCTCGAGAATGGCGGCGCAGTCGAGATTGCGGGCGCGGACCTCGGCCCCCAGCGTCTCGTCTTTGGTCGCGGCATAGCGGTAGCAGAGCGTGTCAGAACTCATCGAGGAGGGCGATTTTGACAAGCCCGGTGTTTTATAATCGGCGCAGGCGGCGAGCATGATCGGCAGGCACAGCAAAAGCGCGGATCGCATGAAAGGCCGTTCCCTAGTCGTGGATTAAAAGATTGCGCCCAGCGCGCTGATCACAGTGTAGATCGCCCCGAAGCCCGGCACAAGCAGGCTGGCCACCGCGTAGAGGGCCTCTTCCTTTGCGATCCCGATGATCGCGCCCAGAATGCCGCCAAATAGCCACAGCACCAGGATGATCGTTCCCAAAACGCCGCCGACGCCAAGTTTAAGTATATTCAGTGCATCCATGGGAAACGAACAAAAAAGAGCGAAGAAAGTTCCGTCTTATAGATGACGCGTTTTTCTCCTTGCCCTGCCGGACCGATGTTCAGCGCGATTGTGGATATGTAATAGGGACCTTCACTCCGCGATCTTTTTGACGACGGAGGATTTGAGCCCCATCGGGCCGAAGCCCGGAACCTTGGCCTCGATGTCGTGATCGCCGATCCATTGTTCGGGCGGGAGGACGCGGATATTCTTGACCTTCGTGCCGACCTTGATCGCGCTGTTGCCCACTTTCAAATCCTTGATGATTGTGACGGTGTCGCCGTCTTTGAGCTCCACGCCGTTGGCGTCGCGGATGATTTTTGCGACATTGTCGTCGGAAGCATCCTCGGCCACGGCCCACTCATGTCCGCATTCGGGACAATTCCACAGGGCGCGGTCTTCATAAGCGAAGGCGGAGGCGCATTTGGGGCAGGGTGGGGTCATTGGAAATCTTCCGGTTCATAGCACGGGCAGATTTCAATCTCGCTCGGCCCCGGCATGGGATTGGGGCAGCGCTTTGCCCACATGATGGCCTCATCCATGTCTTTAACGTCCCAGATCCAGTATCCGGTTGCCTGTTCGCGTGCAGGCGTGAACGGCCCGTCGATAACAGAGCGATTTGGTCCGTCGAAGGCAATGCGCTTGCGCTCCGAGGTCGGCTTCATGCCCTCGCAACTGCTCACTTTCATAATGCCGGCTTTGATGAGCTCGTCATTGTATTGGCCCATGGCCTCCATCATTCCAAGCATTTCAGGCGATTTAAAATCCGCGCCCTTTTCGGAGTCTTCAGTGGCTTTGACGAGAACGATGACGCGCATGGGGGCTTCCTGTTTATGCCTTATAACACATTGTTTTTAATTTCAAAATCGCGTTCGCCAGTTCGTTCGCCATTTTTACCGGGGGGGGTGGGGGTGCCCCCTCTCTTTCCTTCTTGATCGCCTCAAAACATAAATAAGAATATTATCCTATATTTTTTCCGCACCGTCAAGGGCAAAAACTTTTTTTAGAGTCTTCGGTGGCTTTCACGAGAACGATGATGCGTATGGGAGTTTACCTTATAAACTTTTGTAATATTCAAAAATCTCTTTTCGTAGATCTTCGAGTTCAAATTTAAATGCTATAAAATACATTGCATGCACAACAGATTTTGAAAGTTCTTCAAGCAGACTAAAGCGTTCTTTTTTTTTATTTAGCGAAGGGATTCCAGATAAATTAAAACTTAAATTATTTTCTGATTCTCCACTATACATTTCCATTATGTGAACATAGTTTGCATGAATGTAACCAGAATAAGTTTCATATATTTTTCTGATCATATCGCGAGTCCCGCTCGGGTTCTTTTCATTTATTACCCGAGACATCGCTGCTTGAATTTTTTTACTTTCAACAGGATTTAGATCTGAGTCATTATCAATAGTAAAACTTGAAAAATAATTGATGAATTTTTCTACGCTCGGATCCTGTTCTGGATATTTTTCTATCAAAAAAAATACTTCCGCTACACAATCATGTACACATCGCCATAAAGCTTGCATGTCAATAAACAAGCCGTTATTGCAAAGTATTTCTATAGATTTTAAACCTTGAACAGCTCGAATTATTTTTAAGCTTACAACAACTTTAATATTAATTTCTTCATATTCAAAAACTTGTTTGGCTTTGCTCCATTTAGGCGGCCCAGCGAGTTGCGTTTGCAATTTCTCTGCAAAATAGCAGATTTTATCAAAATCCATTAAGCCACCTTCTTTTTATCTTCCTCCGCAACAAAATCCCTCACCTCCTGCGTGATCTTCATGGAGCAGAATTTAGGGCCGCATTGTGGACATGGAGGAAGCTCAGACACGATTTTTTTCTACCATTTCTGCTAAAACTGGATGAATTTGAGAATATCCAGCGAAACAACCTGTATTTCCTTCAAAAGCATAACGCCAAGTTTCAAAAGCTTGACTAGACCTGTCTAAAAGATTTTGTAGCTCCCATTCAATCCCAAAGTCTCCCTCTTCTAGTCTTTTTAAAATCTCTTGCAATTCCCGGCTATTTTTTGATTTTTCTATGAATGCGTCTTTTATTTCTTTCTGCTTATCTGCACTAAGCTTTTTGAAAAGCTCCAAAAGATTGTGACCCTTGGGCCATTTATTAGTCTCATAAAATACTAGAAGCTTTAAATTTAACTCTAACGAAAAAGAGGCATTAACTACATATGGAGTGATAAAGTCACTATCTCCAGAAGGTTTACCCAAGCTGGCACAGCAAATATTTCCATCTCGTTTGTTTACCACTATAGGAAAGCACGTTTCGTTTTTTGTAATGTAATCTACAGGTAGCCCCGTCAAATAACTAACAAGCACCAAGGTAGTTTTATGAAACCTTCTAGCACTAACATGCGCATGGTTAAGATCCATAACTATGCCGCCTTATCTTTTTTATCTTCCTCCGCAACAAACTCCCGCACATCCTACGTGATTTTCATCCAGCAGCAGGGCACCATCATCCTGTCATTGAGAGCGTAGCGAAGCAATCCAGATGTAACAACGGGATTGCCGCGTCGGCCTGACGGCCTCCTCGCAATGACGGTTAGGGGGATTGCCGCGTCGGCCTCCGGCCGCCTCGCAATGACGGTTAGGGGGCTGCGTTGGCCTGACGGCAGTCGCGCAGACAGTTAGAGGGAGCCAGCCTCGACCGCCCGGACTTCGCTGTCGCGCCAGCGACGGAGATTGCCTTTGGCTTCGAGCTTGCCGGACTCGACGAGGCTCTGGATACGGGCGGCGATTTGCGGGGCGAGGTCGCGGGCGCCTTTGAAGGCCGGATCTTCGAACACTTGGGAGATCAACAGCGCGGTTTTTTGCCACTCGCCGCTGGCGGTGGATAAAAGCAGACCGTCGATAACATCATTGTGCTTGCTCATTAAGCCGCGTCTTTCTTTTCTTTTTGTTCGTCCTCATTCGCGACGAAGTCCCGGACGTCCTGCGTTATTTTCATGGAGCAGAATTTCGGGCCGCACATGGAGCAGAAATGCGCTTCCTTGGCGCCCTCGGCGGGGAGGGTTTCGTCGTGGAATTCCCGCGCGGTGTCGGGGTCGAGGCTCAGATTGAACTGGTCGTTCCAGCGGAAATCGAACCGCGCCTGTGAGAGCGCGTCGTCGCGGAACTGCGCGCCCGGGTGGCCCTTGGCGAGATCGGCGGCGTGGGCGGCGATTTTATAGGTGATCACCCCGGTTTTGACGTCGTCACGGTTGGGCAGGCCCAGATGTTCCTTCGGCGTGACGTAGCACAGCATGGCGCAGCCGTAATGGCCGATCATCGCCGCGCCGATGCCGGACGTGATGTGGTCATAGCCGGGCGCGATGTCCGTCGTCAGGGGCCCCAGCGTGTAGAACGGCGCCTCATGACAAATCTCGAGCTGTTTTTCCATGTTGATCTTGATGAGGTGCATCGGCACGTGGCCGGGGCCCTCGATCATGGTTTGCACATCATGTTTCCAAGCGATCTGGGTCAACTCGCCCAGCGTTTCCAGCTCGGCGAATTGCGCGCGGTCGTTGGCGTCGGCCACCGCGCCGGGGCGCAGGCCGTCGCCCAGAGAGAAGCTCACGTCATAGGCCTTCATGATGTCGCAGATTTCCTCGAACTTCGTATACAGGAAGCTCTCGCGGTGATGGGTCATGCACCATTTGGCCATGATGGCGCCGCCGCGCGAGACGATTCCTGTAACGCGGCCCTGCGTGTGGCGGATATAGGGCAGGCGTACGCCCGCATGAATGGTGAAGTAATCCACACCCTGTTCGGCTTGCTCGATCAGCGTGTCGCGGTAGATTTCCCATGTGAGGTCCTCGGCGATGCCGCCGGTTTTCTCCAACGCCTGATAGATGGGCACGGTGCCGATGGGAACGGGTGAATTGCGGATGATCCATTCGCGGGTGTCGTGGATGTCGGTGCCTGTACTCAGGTCCATCACCGTGTCCGCGCCCCAGCGGATGGCCCAGACCATTTTATCGACTTCCTCGCCGATGGAGCTGGTGACGGCGGAGTTGCCGATATTGGCGTTGATCTTCACCAGGAAGTTGCGGCCGATGATCATCGGCTCGACCTCGGGGTGGTTGATGTTGGCCGGAATGATCGCGCGGCCCCTTGCGACTTCGTCGCGGACAAATTCCGGCGTGATGAAATCAGGCAGGGTCGCGCCGTAGGATTCACCGAGCTTGGCTTTTTCGTGCACGGCCTCGCGGGCCTGGTTCTCGCGGATGGCGATATATTCCATCTCGGGCGTGATGAGGCCCTGGCGGGCGTAGTGCATCTGCGTGACGTTGGCGCCGGATTTCGCGCGCAGGGGTTTTTCGGGCGAAGCCGGGAAGGGCTCGTGCTGGGCCTTGCGGTCCTTATAGCCGTTGTCGATGGGCTGGATGGCGCGGCCCTGGATTTCCTCCACGTCGCCGCGCTTCATGATCCACGGGCGGCGGACCTTCGGGATGCCGCGCATGATGTCGAGCTCCATATCGGTGGTGTACGGGCCGGAGGTGTCGTAGGTTGTGAAGGTCTTGCCGTTTTCCAGCGTGATTTCGCGCAGGGGCACGTTCAGCGGTCCGACATGAATCTTCCGCGAGGCGGGCAGGGGGCCGCGCGTGACATGCGTGGTGGAGGGGCAGGCGTGTTTTTTGTCTGTTTTCACGGGGGTCTCTTTTTATTCATGGGATGAAATATAGGTGTCCTTGTCCAGCTCGTGCATCTCCACGGAGACGCTGAACGGCGCGGCACGGTCATTCACGTGCTTGCGGGCGATGGCGTGCAGGGCCTCGGACATCTTACGCTTCAATTCAGGCGCGCGCCCGGGCAGGAGGCGCACCTGGACATGAAGAGCGCGGTCGGGCTTGGTTTTCCCGTCGCCGTTGATCCAGGCCGCCATGGGCAGGGCGTAGGCCTTTGTCTGGGATTTGTTCACGCTGGGGTCGCCGGAGAGCGATTCATGCAGGTCGTGCAGAAGAACGGGCATGTCCAGACGGTCGTCGGGCGCATAGAAAACAGTGATATGTGGCATTTGCGGGCTCCTTTCCCTTCGCCGGTTCTAACCGACAGGTTCCAAGGGTTTAATCTCAGCCCGGCTTCGTCAAAGACTCAGCCGGGCACCCCTAAGGTGGGGGAAGGATAGACATGCGGGCCGAACTGTCAAGGATTATCGGCATGTCTTGACGCTCGTGGAACAATATGGCTATATCTCGGCCTATGAAAAAAAAATATGGCCGGAATGGATTTAGCGTTCACCTTCTCGAGGGGCAAGAGAAGGTGGGGTATTGGTATGATGTCATGGAGGCAGGAGCCCGGGATGGCAGCGAGGAAGATTATAAAATCTCCGGGACGACAAAAGAGATAGAACTCAGAGCATTGAATTTAGCCAGAAAACGCCATCCGCAGGTCACTGATTCTTTTGAGGAAGCAATTTTACTCGAAGATTACAGCGGGAATCTTGCCGGTTACGGCTATTCCGAGCCTTACAGGCCTATTAAAAAAGCCGTTCTTCGCAATGCCTATGTCTTTCAAAAACACCGCGGGCAAAATTGCCTAAACATCTTATTCGACGCTGCAGTCCATCATTACGGCCAGTCCGGTTATAAGGAACTGGCCGTTAAGGTTAATCCAGACCATCCGGCTGCTCATAAACTGGTGGAGGAATACGGTCTGCAGGAACGGCCCAAAGAGGATGTTATGAAAAAAATGAACGATTCAGGAGAACTTCCGCTGTTTTTGTCCATTCAAACGAATCTTAAGGAAATCCAGAATCAGGTGGATCAAAAATTGCTGCTTGAGGGTATTCCTCCGCCCGACGCTCCTAAGAAAACTTATTTCATGAGTCTGTAGACGGTCGCTGGTAATAAACCTCTAACGGTCCGTCTTCACGAGGCCGTTGTCCTTCAGGATGGAAATGACTTTGGTTTTGTACTTCGTCCCATGGAGGGGCGTGCGGGAGTGATAGTGCGCGATGGCCTGGGAAAGGTTCTGGGTCTCGTCCAGATGGCTGCGCAAAATCCAGGCCGCGACGCCGACATTCGTGCAGGGGTCATCGCGGACCCATTTCTTGGCGGTTTTTTCGCTCACGCCCCATTTCTTTGAAAGCTCGGGCATCCAGATTGTGTTGATCTGCATGGGCCCCAAGTCCTGCGAGCCGTTTGTGTTGCCGACTTCCTGTCCTACCTTGCCGCCTTCAGCCTTATAAATCCCCACAAGCACGGCGGGCGGGACCTCGTAGGTTTGCGAGGCCAGCATCAGGCAGGCGGCAAGGACTTTAGCGGCGGACATAATCTTTCTCTTTTCTCCACACTCTATACGTCATTCTTCTTTATTCGTCATCTTCTTTCGGTTTCCCGCCGAAGAAGGACATCGGGTTTTTGGCAGGTTTTTCTTCTTTTTCCTCCGTCGGCGCGGTCAGCGGCGGCACGGCTTCGCCTGGCACCGGGGCCGTACGGCGGGTTGCGGGTTCGACGGCGGGTGGAGGAGCCTCTGGTGGTTTTGATGCGACGGTCTCCGCTGCTTTGGGCTGGGCAAACATGGCCATGGGATTGACGGCGGGGGCTCCGGATGCGGACGCCGCAGCGATGGGGGAAGATTTCAGCGGAGCGGCCGGTGAGGCTGCGGGGGTTTGCGGAGCGGGGCTTTGGGTTGAGCTGTTTTGAGCGCCGGGCAGAAGATTGGCCGCAAGTGCTTCGAGAATTCCCGCACGGAGCTCAAAGCCGGTCCAGACGTCATCGAGCGAAAGGGAGGGAGCGCCTGCGCCGTCCATAGAGAGGAGGCGGGCTGTGATCTGCCGGTGCGCGGCAGCGTAGAGTTGGGCCATTGTGCGCAAAAGAGCCAGATCAAGGCTTGCGGCAGCGGCGGGGTCCATGCCACCCGGAAAAGCCCGTTCGCGGAAGGCCGGGGGCCGGGCGCTCAAGCGGGAGGCGATATCGGTCATGAGTGTCTGCTCGGGCCGTCCAAAAGAAAAGGCCGCCACGGCATCGACGACGGGCGTGAAAGCCTGAAGATATTGAATGCCGGCCTGATCCTTATCGGCGGCCTGGCCCCGAGCTTCCAGTTCTTCCAGGCGGATGCTCTGGGACGGTTCGAAATTCTGCGCGAAGCTCAAGACGGCCTGCAGGGCGCCGGCGGTTTTTTTCAAGTCGGAATCGTCGGGAGGCGCGCCATTTTTCTGGTACAGGGCGGCGACCAGAGGACCCGCAATCCCCGCCAGCGCCACGCGCAGGGAATCGCCGTTCTCGCCATCCATCGAAAATTCCGTCAGGCGCCCGAGATCGATTCCCGCCTGCACCGTCCGGGAGAGAAGGGCCGCGACGGTTCGGGCATCATCGGCCGCATCCCCCGACTCGGTGGGTACGGTCATGGCGGAGAGCATCAGCGGGAGGCCGATTTTTTCTAAAATCCGGATCAAATGTTCCGTGCGGGGGGTCATCAGGGCAAGGGCTCCATACGCAATATTAAAGGCTCTTGATTCATTATCGCCTATATTGAGGAGATTTTTAAGGGGTTCATTTGAAGAGATTGAAAAACAAACACTTATTAGATTGACAGATTAATAAGGTTATGCCAAGAGGGGTGCTGTAACAAAAGGAGTATTCATATGAGTGGAATAATTTTAACAATTAAAAACGAATTCAATAAAGATACCGAAAGCAAAAAAAGGCTTTTCCTGTTGGATAAAATTAACTCTCCGATTGCGTCTGTAGGATCTGTAGATTTAGGTCATTCAACTTTTTCATATGGGCCTCAAGATAAAGAATATGTGGTTGAAGAAAGTTTAGGGACTATTCAAGCGCGGATAACCGGGGTGGAAGCGGAAGTTCAGGCCAGCAAAGAGCACATTATTATGCAATTATAATTCGCCTTTATATGCTCAATTCCAGACCGTTTTCGCCCTCGTTATAAAAGGGCGAAAACGGTCTTGTTTTAAGGTTATCCTCTTGCCCCCAGATCGGCGATCAGGGCGGGGATGTCCTTCGGGCGGCCTCGCACCAGTTTCACGGTGCCGTCCTTGGCCCGGTAAACGATCAGGGGCGTCACGTCGAATTTCCAGGTCTGCATGATGGCCAGGTTGCGCTGGACGCCCTGCTGGTTGATTTCAGCCTTCGCGGGCAGGGCGGTCTTGTCGCCTTCCATGTGCCGGAACCAGAGACCCTGGGGGTCGGGTGCGGCAATCAGATAGGCGGCCTGGGCCTTGGTTTCATCCCGGAAGCCGACGGGCACGATGCGTACCTGCACCCGGCCCTTGTCGATATAGGAATCCTTAAGGTCGTTGATGAAGCTGTGGCAGTGGGGGCATTGCGGATCAATAAAGCTGTAGATCACCGGCGCGCCCACTTTGCCCAGGGGAACCCAGTTCGCGTTTTCGATGTCGTTGTAGAGCTGCTCCGCCGGGGAGGAAAATTTTACGGTGTTTTTCCCGGATTTCCGGACACCGGCCAGGGAGTCAAGCTCCCCCGCGGCGAGCGTATCGAGCATGTTGTCGCCTTCCTGCTGAAGGCGGCGGACCTGTTCGACGGTGATGGCCTTGCCGTCCTTGTCGAAGAGAACCCCCATGACGAAGGCTTCGCCGCCGGGGAGAACGTAGAAATATTGCTCCTGCCCGTTTTTGATCGCCAGCCAGGAATCAAGTCCGTAATCGCGCCCCAAATAACGGATCTGCGCGCCCTCGTCGGAGAGGCTGCGGATCGGCGGGGGCATTTCCGGCAGCGCCGTGCTTTCGGCGGCTATGGCCGGAGCGGACAGGGTCAATAAAGTGACAAAAACAGTCAGAAGCCGGATCATGGAATCTCCTCGGGAGTGGGCGTGTTCTTTCAGTGTAGCAGGTCCCGGGAGAAGGCTCAATGCGCTGCTCAGGAGGGTTTTAAATGTTCATTAATTTATTTACCATATCATATTATAATAATAAGAGTTCATTATAGGAGTTTGATAAATGCCCAATCCCATCACAGTCGAGTTTATATTCGCCCAGGGCGATCAAAGCGGAAAAGATTTCGAACGCTTTACGCTCACTTCGACCGATGCTTTGGGGGTACAGGTCACTGCGGATGTGGAGCGTCTGGAGGATGGACGATACAGATATTCTTCCGGAGACATGTTCAAGACAGGCGATTCAGATGGTATGGGGAGGGATTGCTTCGGCATGGATACAAGAAGCGACGGAATCGCGACCCTGCCCGCGGAAGAAGCCAGTCGTTTTCTGGAGAGGCTTTGTTCCCGTTCCCATACGGATGTTTATATCGTCGGACAGGGAAAAGTGCCCGAGGGGAAGGAAGAGGAATTTGCGCGCAATGTCGTGAAAGCCAACGGCGTGGAAACCTCGGAGAAAGATCATGGCACCGGATTGCGGGGTGATTTCAACAAGGCGCACTCCCTTAATAGGGCCGGTGCTTCGGAAATTGATCTGGCCTTTGTCCCGCCCCTCGCGGTTCCTGCCAAGCCGGGAATGTGATTCTTTCTTCAATCTTTAATACAACCCGCCTGTGCCCGTGATGGGGCCGGGCGGAGTATAGCTGCCGGGGCCGGCGGGCGTGCTGTAGGAATCCGATGAGGGCGCCGCCCCCATCAAGTTGATTCCCGATTCATCCAGAATAAAGATGTCCTCGGTGGGTTCCGTTCCCGTGA
This sequence comes from Alphaproteobacteria bacterium, assembly GCA_021741325.1. Classification (GTDB taxonomy): domain Bacteria; phylum Pseudomonadota; class Alphaproteobacteria; order Micavibrionales; family Micavibrionaceae; genus JAIOYC01. Next base: position 32,966 of record JAIOYC010000003.1, on the reverse strand, counting down.
CGAAGGCTTCCCAGATGACGTTCTGATCCCCGATTTGCGCCCGCGCGCCGGTTGACGCGTTGATCTGGACGTTCCGGATTCCGGGCGGAACACGGAAGGGGGTCAGGGGCACGTCCTTGAGCGCCTCTTCCATGAAGGATTTGAACATGGGAACGCAGATGGAGGCGCCTGTCTCCCGTTTCCCCAATGAACGCGGGGCGTCGAAGCCCGCGAAGATCCCCACCACCAGATCGGGAGAAAATCCGATAAACCATGTATCGCGGGATTCATTGGTTGTGCCTGTCTTGCCCGCCAGCGGGCGGCCAAGCGTTTTGATGGCCGCGCCCGTACCGCGCTGAACGACCCCTTCGAGGATCGAGACCATCTGATAGGCCGTGCGGGGATCAGCGACTTGTTCCCGCGTGTCGGGGATCTCGGGAGTTGGCTGATCCTGCCATTTCATCCGCGGTCCACAATCCAGGCATTCGCGTTCGTCATGACGGAAAATCGTGCCGCCGTAGCGGTTTTGAATCCGGTCGATGAAGGTGGGAACGATTTTCTTGCCGCCATTCACCAGCACGGCGTAGGCGGACACCATCCGCAAAAGGGTTGTTTCGCCCGCGCCCAGTGAATTGGAGAGATGCAGCGGCATATTATCCGTGATTCCGAAATTTTTGGCGTATTCGGATATTTTTTCCACCCCGAGATGGTGAGCCAGGCGCACCGTCATGAGGTTGCGCGATTTCTCAATACCCACGCGCAGGGGCGTGGGACCGAAATAATCGTCATGATAGTTGGTGGGATTCCAAAAATGGCCGGGACGGTCCTCGATCTGGAAGGGCGCGTCCAGGATGAGGGTCGCGGGGGTAAATCCATTATCCAGCCCCGCGAGATACACAAAGGGTTTGAAGGAGGATCCCGGCTGGCGCTGGGCCTGGGTGGCGCGATTGAATTCGCTGATGTCATACGTCCAGCCGCCCTGCATCGCGAGAATCCGGCCCGTGTGCGGGTCCATAGCGACAAGGGCCCCCTGTACGTCGGGGACTTGCTGAAGCTCCCAGGCGTTTTCCTTATCCCCCACCGGGGAAACCAATACAATGTCCCCTGCTTTGACCACCTGCGAGACGGCCGTGATCTCCGGCCCCTGCGCGTAGCCTTCGTTCAGATATTTGCGGGCCCATTTGGCGTGTTCCAGGGAGAGTGTGCCTTCCGGACCGTCGGCAAAGCCAAGCTTGGCGGAGGACGTGCTGGAATCGAGAACCACCGCCAGGCGCCAATCTTTCAGCGCCGCGGGCGGTCTTTTGATTTGCGCGAGTTGGGACTGCCAGTCGTCGAGGGAAGGCAGGTTTTGCAGAGGGCCGCGGTAGCCATGGCGGCGGTCATAGGCTTGAAGCCCATCGCGCAATGTGCGCACGGCAATATCCTGAAGATGCGGGTCGATCGTGCTACGCACGACCAGACCTCCGCCATAGAGACTGTCCTCTCCGTAGCTGGCGGCCAGGAGGCGTCGGACCTCTTCGGTGAAATAGGGGGCGTTGACCACCCGGGATTCATCGCGCGCAATGGTCTTGAGCGGTTGCTGCGCGGCCAATGCGGCCTGTTCCCGTGTTATATACCCGTCTTCTCTCATGCGCTCGATCGCCCAGTTGCGCCGGGCCAGAGCAGCTTCGTAATGGCGCACCGGATGGTAGTTGTTCGGGGCCTTTGGCAGCGCGGCGAGATAGGCGGCCTCTTCAATCGTCAGCTCATTCAGGGGCTTGTCGAAATATTGCAGGGCCGCTGCCGCCACGCCATAGGCGCGCGCGCCGAGGTAAATTTCGTTCATATATAGCTCAAGGAGGTGATCCTTGCTCATGGCTCGCTCCATGCGGTAGGCGAGGATGGCCTCCTTCACCTTGCGCTCGTAGGAGACTTCGTTGGTGAGAAGGAAGTTCTTGGCCACCTGCTGCGTGATGGTGGAGGCTCCCACGGGGCGCTTGCCTGATCCCCGATTTTTCAGGTTGCTGATCCCGGCCCGGACGATGGCAAAGAGATCCACGCCCTCATGCTTGTAGAAATTCTGGTCCTCGGCGGCGATGAAGGCGTTCTTCACCAGATCGGGGATGTTGTCGATGGAAACAAAGACGCGCTTTTCCTGCGCGAATTCACCCATCAACCGTCCATCCCCCGCGTAGAGGCGCGTGACGATCTGGGGCTCGTAATTTTTAAGCTGCGCGTAGTCGGGCAGATCATGGCCGTAATAATTAAAGATAAACGCGACCAACCCCACAGCGGCCATCAGGCCCAGAAAACCGAGAGAGAAAAGTCCGAGAAAGGCGTACCAGAGGTATTTCATTTAGGTGAGGGGTAAGGGGTTATAGGTCAGAGATCCAGAGTGTTTCGACTTTTATGAAGTGATCTTAGCATTTTGCAGATGATAGTATAGTCTTCTTGCCAGCGGATCGCTGTATCGGGAGTGACATATTCCAAAGTTCTTGCATAGTCTATCCATACCAGCATTTCATTGGCAGATCCCAGGGCCATGATGATAAAACGCTTGTACTCGGCATTGGACGTAAATTGCTTTGCGAATCCTTCCGCGAGATTGGCCAGCATATGGACTTGCTGGCGCGCCGGATCTGGTCGGCAAGGGCATATTGCTCTATTTTGGGAAAACCGAGGGATTCTTTATGAATATCTACCGATATTCTAAAGGCGTTTTGATAGACGTTTAAATCCCTGAAACTCTCTATTCCCATTACACCCCACACCTATTTCCTATATCCTGCCAATGGGCCCTTCTGCCCGGCCGTGGATGAACTGGTCGACATAGTCGTTGCCTGAATTGTCGAGGTCGCCCACAGGGCCGTGCCAGATAATTTTCCCGTCATAGATCATCGCCACGTCGTCCGCGATCTTGCGGGCGGAGGCCATGTCGTGCGTGATGGACAGGGCGGTGGCGCCGAGTTGCTTCACAGATTTGACGATCAGATCATTGATGACGTCGGCCATGATCGGGTCGAGGCCGGTCGTGGGTTCATCGAAGAAGATGATTTCCGGGCTGGCGGCGATGGCGCGGGCCAGGCCCACGCGTTTTTGCATTCCTCCGGAAAGCTCGGCGGGCAGGAGATCGCCCACATCGGGGGAGAGGCCCACGGCCCGGATTTTTTCGACCGCGATCTCGCGGGCGTCCTTGCGGTTCATGCCGCGTCCCTGCACAAGGCCAAAGGCGACATTTTCCCAGACTTTCAGGGAATCGAACAGGGCCCCGCCCTGAAAAAGCATTCCAAATTTGCGCAACATGGCGTCCCGGTTTTTTCCCCGCAGGCCGGTGACTTCTTCTCCGTCAATCCTGATGGAGCCTGAATCGGGCTGGACGATTCCCAGAACGCTTTTGATCATCACCGATTTCCCGGTGCCGGAGCCGCCGATGACCACCAGCGAACGCCCCGGCTGGATGGCCAGGTCGATGCCGTTCAGGACCTTCTTGGGGCCGAAGGATTTCCTGACGGCGTTCAGTTCAAGCTTGGGTGTCATGAGAAGAACACCTGCGTCAGGATATAGTTGAAGATCAGGATCAGGATCGAGGAGGAGACCACCGCGTTGGTGGTGGCCGCGCCGACTCCCTGGGCGCCGCGGGCGGAATTAAACCCATGATAGCAGCCCATCAGCGCTACGATGAATCCGAACGCCCCGGCCTTGACCAGGCCGGAGACGACATCCATGGTCTCGAGAATGTCCCAGGTCTGGGAGAGGTAGCTGTTGGGCGAAAAGCCCAGTTTGTAAATTGCGACGACATATCCGCCGAATACGCCGATGACGTCGCCGATCAGCACCAGCAGGGGGAGCATCAATGTCCCGGCCATCAGGCGCGGGGCGATCAGGTATTTGAACGGGTTGACCGACAGCGTGGTCAGGGCGTCGATCTGTTCGGTCACGCGCATGGTGCCGATCTCGGCGGCAATCGCCGCGCCGACGCGCCCGGCTACCATGAGACCCGCCAGGACGGGCGCGAGCTCCCGCGTGACGGACAGGACGACGACGCCCGCAATCGCACTTTCGGCGTTGAAGCGTGTGAATCCGGTGTAGCTTTGCAGCGCCAACACCATGCCGGTGAAGAGTGCCGTCATCCCCACAACGGGCAGGGAGTAATATCCGATATCAATGAGCTGGCGCAGGAACTGGGCCGGAAACCAGCGGGGCAGGAAACAATGCGCCACGGCCCGCAGGGCAAAGAGGGACAGCGTGCCTATTTTTTCGAAAAGGCCGAGCAAGCCCGCGCCCGTGTTCCGGCAGAGTTGGAAGGGGGCCGTGATGAATGTCGAGGTGTCGGGGGTGCTGGCTGTCATGGGGCTGAGTATGTATAGCAAGAGAGTCGTGTTTCAAACCCTATAATAAAGGGGAAGGGCCGTCCAGAGTGGAAGGGCTATATATTGTCATCCCGGCGAAAGCCGGGATCTGATAAGATCTGACTCGCTCCCGGTTTTTTTCCGGGGTGACAATGTTTTTATATTAAGGAGATGTGTTGAAAACCATCCCGCCCGAACAGCTGCTCCCCATGGACTCCTTCGCTGGGGAATATCCCGTCCGGATCGCGCTGGATTATGCGCGGGCGGATAATCTCCTGTTCGGGGAGCGGATTTACCGCCCGGACGCCCGCCTGTGGCTCCATAAGATTTTGGCGGAGGTGGTGCTGGAAGCTTCGAGGCTGTGTCACGCCGCCCACGGACTTCTGTTTGTCCTGCATGACGGGCTGCGGACCGTCGAGGCGCAGCAACGTATGATTGAAACGCGGCGCGTGCGGGACAATCCGCACTGGCTGGAAGAGCCCCGCCTGCTGTCCCCGCCCGGCGCGGGCGCGCACCCGCGCGGGATGGCGATCGATGTTTCTCTTGAAACGGAGGCTGGCGAAACGGTGGACATGGGCACGCCGTTTGATTTTCTGGCCGAGGATTCCTCGCCGGAGGCCAATCCCGCGCACCGGGAGCATCCTTTCTTAAGTCCCTTGGTCAGGGAAAACAGGGCTTGCCTTGATGCATCCATGCGGGGGGCAGCGGAAAAATTAGATATTCCGCTTTTGCCTCTGCCGCAGGAATGGTGGGATTTCCGCTTGCCGAGGGAGATTTACGAACAATACGCTCCGCTCTCCGATGCCGATCTGCCGGAGGGGATGCGGGTGGCCGCGCGGCCCTCTCCTCTGTAGGGGGAGAGGGCTTTTTTGTGAGTCTCTCTCGACTCCCGGGGCTCTAATCTATAAACTCTTCCACCATGACCGATATAACTGAGTCCCCCTCTGGAATTCCCACGATCTCCCTTGAAGAGGAGATGAAGCAATCATACCTCGATTACGCAATGAGCGTGATCGTGAGCCGGGCTCTGCCCGATGTGCGCGACGGGCTCAAGCCGGTGCACCGGCGGATTTTCTATGCGATGCGCGAGGGAGGGTACGCCTCGGACAAGCCCTATAAAAAATCGGCCCGGATTGTCGGGGATGTGATGGGTAAATACCACCCGCACGGCGATCAGGCGATTTACGATTCGCTGGTCCGCATGGCGCAGCCCTGGAGCTTGCGCTTGCCGTTGATCGACGGGCAGGGGAATTTCGGCTCCATGGACGGGGATTCGCCCGCAGCGATGCGGTACACCGAGGCGCGCCTGAACAAGGCGGCGGAGACGCTGCTGGCGGACATCGACAAGGATACGGTGGATTTCCAGCCCAACTACGACGAATCCATGACGGAGCCCATGGTTCTGCCCGCGCGGATTCCCAATCTTCTGGTCAATGGGGCCGGGGGGATTGCCGTGGGAATGGCCACGAACATCCCGCCGCATAATCTGGGCGAGGTCATCGACGCGTGCTGTGCCTTTGTGGATAATCCCGACATCACAACCGAGGAAATCAACCAGATCATTCCCGGTCCTGATTTTCCGACCGGCGGTTATATATTGGGCAAGAACGGCATTCGATCCGCCTATCACACGGGCAACGGGTCCGTCACGATGCGCGCGAAAACCTCGATCGAGCAAATGGGCAAGCGCGAGGCGATCATCGTCCATGAGGTGCCGTATCAGGTCAATAAGGGCAAGCTTCTGGAGCGTTTGGGTCAGATCGGGCGCGAGAAAATCATCGAAGGACTGCATGAGATCCGCGATGAATCCGACCGTGACGGCGTGCGCGTCGTGATCGAGTTGAAGCCCAGCGCGAACAGCGATGTCGTTTTGAACCTTCTTTACAAGCACACGGCGCTTCAGGGCAATTTTGCCTGCAACATGGTTGCCCTCAATCGCGGCAAGCCGCAGATCATGCTGATCCGCGATATGATCAAGGCGTTCATCCAGTTCCGGGAAGAGGTCATCACGCGCCGTACGATTCACGATTTGGGCAAGGCGCGGGAGCGCGCGCACGTCTTGGCGGGACTGGCCGTGGCTGTGGCGAATATCGACGAGATCATCGCGCTGATCCGTGCGGCGGCCAATCCGGCAGAAGCCCGGGAGGGCCTTCTGGCAAAGGCCTGGCCGGCGCGGGATGTGGGGCCACTGATCGCGCTGATCGACGATCCCGAACATTTCGTGGAAGACGGCACCTATAGGATGAGCGAGATCCAGGCCAAGGCGATCCTCGATCTGCGCCTGCACCGCCTGACGGGTCTTGAGCGCGAGAAAATCGCGGCCGAGCTGAAAACCATCACGGATGAAATCGCCGAGTATCTGGCCATTCTGGGCAGCCGGGAGAAACTTCTCGAAGTTCTGGTCAACGAGCTGCGCGAGATCAAGGAAAAATTCAACACGCCGCGCCGCACGCAGCTGATCGACGCCGAGTTCGAAATGGACATGGAGGAGTTGATCCAGCGCGAGGAGATGGTGGTGACCGTCACCAACGGCGGATACGTCAAGCGCGTACCGCTGGATACTTACCGGGCGCAGAGACGCGGCGGCAAGGGCCGCTCGGGCATGGCCACCAAGGATGAGGATTTCGTCTCCGACTTGTTCGTGGCCAGCACCCACACGCCCATCCTGTTTTTCACCAGCCGGGGGATCGTCCACCGGATGAAGGTCTATCAATTGCCCCTGGCGACGCCGCAAAGCCGCGGCAAGGCCATGGTCAATCTCCTGCCGCTGGAATCGGGTGAAAATGTTTCTGTCTATATGCGACTGCCGGAAGATGAAAGCCTGTGGGAAAAGCTGGATATCATGTTCGCGACGTCTCATGGCTCGGTGCGGCGGAACAAGCTTGCCGATTTCAAGAATATCCGCGCCAACGGGCTGATCGCGATGAAGCTGGAGGAGGGTGAAAGTCTTGTCTCTGTGAAGCTATGCCGCGAGGATGAGGATATCATGCTGGCCACCAGGCTGGGCAAGGCGATCCGTTTCCCTGTGGAGGCCATCCGGGTATTCGCGGGACGGACATCCACGGGCGTGCGCGGAATCAAGCTCGGCAAGGGGGATGAAGTGATCTCCATGTCCGTTCTGCGGCATGTGGACATGACCTCCGAGGAACGCGTTTCCTATATGAAGATGGCCGGACAGGAAATCGGCGGGGAAGACGAAGGCGCGGTTGTTCCTGAATCGGGTGTTCCGGCTCTCAATCCTGCGCGCTTCCAGGAGCTGTTGGAAAAAGAGCAGCTTTTACTGACCGTGACGAGCGGCGGCTACGGCAAGCGGACCTCATCCTATGAATACCGCATCACCGGGCGTGGCGGGCAGGGGATCACCAATATGAGCCTGACCGACAAGAACGGTAATGAAGTGGCGGCGACCTTCCCGGTCACGGATTCCCACCAGATCATGCTGGTCAGCGACCGGGGGCAATTGATCCGCACCAAGGTTTCCAATATCAGGATCACAGGCCGCGTTGCGCAGGGCGTCAAGGTCTTCAATGTGGCCAAGGGTGAGAGCGTCGTCTCCGTTGCCTGGCTGATCCAGGAAGAGGGAGAGGAGGAGGACGCCGTACCCGAAGGCGCCGATATGTCCGCTGAAGGGGATGTGCCCGCTACGGAGCAGGATCCGGAAATTTCGGCGGAATAGCCCCTCTCACCGTATTTTATTGACGAAATCCATAGAATTGTGTAGTTATTCTATAAAATAATCATTTTTATGGAGTATTTATATGCCTAAAGGAAATGGATTAAGTCACGGTTTTCGTGTTATTTCTTTGCGGCCTGAGGACGAGAACGAAGATTTCTTCGGTACGGCTGAGGGGCGTTTGCGTGAAGGTGAAAGGCTCTCTCATCTCTCCATCCGTCCGGATAATGAGATACTAAGCTTTGAGAATTTTCTGCGTGCCGGAGAAATATGTATGGAAAACTGCACAGAGATGGAGAAGCAATCGTTTTTAGGGGTGTGGAGGGAAGAAAAGACTCGATCTCAAATAGCGAGCGAGTTCGATCTGGAGCCTCATAAGGTACGTACCGCTCACGATGCGGCACTCAGAAAAATTAGAAGCTGGCATGCTTGGAAGCTTACGGGATCTTTTAGTGGGGTGGAAAATTTCTTTGATCTTGCCGAGACAACCAAGTTGTTTCCGGACAAGAGCTTTTAGCGGTCTGAATTTCTTTAAGAACTGCCACCAACAGCCCCAGCAAAATCACCGCGCCCGCCTGGTGAGCCACGGCAAGGGGGAGGGCCACGCCACTGAGCAGGGTGGAAATGCCTAGCCCCGCCTGCATCAAGGCCATGAAGGCCAGCGCGTGAAGTGCCGGGAAGGATGTCTGCCGGAGGCGGGCATGAGCCCAGAGGCTTAAAATCCCAAGAACAGCGGTGATCGCCAGCCAGCGATGCGCGAATTGCACGGCGGCGGGAGTTTCGAAAATATTCACCCAGGCGGGTGAGAGCGTCCATAAATCGGGCGGAATCCAGTGGCCGCCCATCTTGGGAAAGCTTTCATTATAAACCAGCCCCGCGTCGAGGCCAGCCGTGAAGGCGCCCCATATAATAGTGATCGCGATCATGCTCAGGACGGCAAGGCCATGGCCAATAAGCCCGCGCGCGCACGGGATCTGTTTGCGGGGCAGGAAATCCAGCGCGGTCCATAAAAGGAGGCAGAGAATGGCGAGGGCCAGTGAGAGGTGGGCGGCCAAGCGGTAATGGCTGACGGAGGGTCGGTCGACCAGCCCGCTTTGGACCATCACCCAACCGAGCAGGCCCTGGAGCCCGCCGAGAACCAGAAAGGCGAGAAAGCGCGCGCCGTATCCCTTCGGGATCATTCCCCGGATCCAGAAGACCAGAAGGGGAAGGGCGTAGAGAAGGCCTATCGCCCGGCCCAAAAGGCGATGAAGCCATTCCCAGAAGAAGATTCGCTTGAAATCGGAAAGCTCCATCCAGAAATGGACCTTGTGGTATTCAGGAGACTCCTTATAGAGCGCGAAGGCCCGTTCCCAGGCAGTCTGGCTGAGTGGGGGGAGCGTACCCGTCACGGGACGCCATTCCACGATCGACAGCCCCGATTCCGTCAGGCGGGTGATGGCGCCGACCACGATCATCACAAAAATAAGCCCGCAGCAGGACAGGAGCCAGAGGGCGAGAGATCGGGTGGCGTTATCAGGGGGCGCGCGCATGGGGGGATTGTAGGAGAAGAAAATTCTATGTCAACAAATACCAGGTAAAGTGTGAAAGATGCCTGTGTTGCAATTTTGCAACGCCTCTGGGAAAAATGTGTCATATCGGCAAAAGGTCATTGAACCCGGAGACGAACCTTGGCATTTTCAGGGGGCTTGCTGGTCTGCGAGCGGATTTTGTGCCCGGAACTTCAGGGCTTGTTCTTAAACTTACTCTCTACGATTGGAGAAATAAAATGAAAAGACTACTTACAACTGCCGCAGTTTGCGGTCTCGTGGTTGCGGCATCGCCCGCACACGCGCAGGTTAAGCTTGACCTGGGCGGCTGGTTCAAAGGTTACGGCATGTACACCGACCAGGATGACGACAATGGCGGCGTTGCCGGCGCTGGCGACTCCCGCGAGCTGGACATGATCCGCAGCACTGAAATTCACTTCGGTGGCGAAACAACGCTGGATAACGGCCTGACGGTTGGTATGCAGTTCGAAACCGAAGCCGATGGCAACGGAACGGACGGCATGGAAGTTCAAGAGAGCTATGCTTACTTCTCCGGCGCATGGGGACGTGTAAACGTCGGCGCTGAAGATGGCGCAGCTTACCTTCTGCAGGTTGAAGCTCCTTCGGCTGATTCCAACCTGGACGGTATCCGTCAGTACGTAAACCCCGTCAACTACGCAGCAGCTGACCCTGCTGGCGGCACGGCAGCTCTGCCGTTCGTTGTTGAAGGCGGCGATGGCGTTGATTACGATCAGGATGCTTCCGGTTACGACGACAAAGTAACGTACCTCTCCCCGATCTGGAGCGGTTTCCAGTTGGGTCTGTCCTATACGCCTGACACAGCAGACGCTTCCACGGAAGATGCTCTGAACCTGGACAACGTTGACAATGCATTCGGCGCTGCTTACGAAGCTGGCGTTCGTTATGAAGGCATGTTCAACAATGTCGGCGTTATCGTCGGCGCGGGTTACACCCATGTTGACGTTGAAGGCACGACTGCCGCTATCGTTGCTGGCCAGCCCAGCGATGACCGTCAGGCATGGAACGCCGGTATCGACCTTGACATCGGTCCCTTCGGCGTGGGCGCAGCCTACATGGAAGACGACTACGGTGACACCGAAGTTGTTGGTGGTGGAAACCGCGAAGAGGAAAAAACCTTCGTTGTCGGCGCTGACTATACAACAGGCCCCTTCAAGCTGGGCGCTTCCTACCTGAACGGCGAAGGCACAGCCAACGCCCTGGGTAACACAGGAAACGACGGCGTGGAAACCGACCGCTACACAGGCGGCGTGGTTTACACGTACGGCCCCGGCATGACGTTCCGCGGTTCGATCAGCTACATCGACCACGACAACGTTGCCGGCCTGACATCGGGCGACAGCTTCGACGCGACGTCGGTTCTGCTCGGCACGCAGATCAGCTTCTAATTGGCTGATCTCTAGAATTGAAAAAGGCGCCTTCGCGGGCGCCTTTTTTATTTATAAAAACTTTAACGGTAAAGAACGCTTAGAAAAGTCATGTCGATCTCTGAAAATCTTGAAATAATTCATTCTAACATTCGTAAAGCGTGTGAATCCGCCGGGCGGGCTTTCGCCGATGTCACCCTTGTCGCCGTCAGCAAGACGCAGCCGGAAGAGAAAATCCGGGAGGCGCTCGCCGCCGGGCAGCGCGTGTTCGGAGAAAACCGCGTCCAGGAGGCGCGGGCGCACTGGGCAGGCTTGCGCGCGGATTATCACGATCTGGAACTGCATTTGATCGGGCCGCTTCAGACCAACAAGGTCCGGGATGCGGTGGCGCTGTTTGACGTAATCCAGACGGTGGACCGGGAAAAGCTGGCTCGCGCCCTGGCGGCCGAAATGGAGAAGCAGAATCGTCCATTGCGATGCTTTATTCAGGTGAATACGGGGGAGGAGCCCCAAAAAGCGGGCGTTATTCCAGCGGATCTGGAAGCATTTAAGGAGTTTTGCGTCCAGGAATGCGGCCTGGATATTCGCGGCCTTATGTGCATCCCGCCGGCCGAAGATCCGCCCGCTCTGCATTTCGCGCTGCTGGATAAATTCGGCAGGGAGCTGGGTTTGCCGTGTTTAAGCATGGGGATGAGCGGCGATTTCGAGCAGGCGATCGGGCTGGGGGCTACACACATCCGGATTGGGACCGCGCTCTTTGGCGAGCGCTAGAAACGGGAGAGATAATCTCTGTAAGCGTCCTCCAGCCCCTCTTCCAGAGAAATTTCGGTTCTCCACCCGGCCCGGGTAATCCGGGAAGAATCCATAAGCTTGCGAAGGACGCCGTCAGGCCGGGAGGGATCGAAAGCGACGCGCCCTTCAAAGCCGACCGTATCCGCGACTAACCGGGCGAGATCCGTGATGGTAATATCTTCACCCGCGCCGACATTAACGGGTTTTTCGCCGGAATAATTTTTCAGCAGGAACAGCAACGCGCGCGCCAGATCATCCACATGCAGGAATTCCCGGCGGGGCGTGCCGCTGCCCCAGACGGTGAGGCTCCTGGCTCCGCTTGTTTTGGCTTCGTGCGCTTTCATCAGCAGGGCCGGGATCACATGGGAATTTTCCGCGTCGTAGGTATCTCCGGGGCCGTAGAGATTGCAGGGCATGGCGCTGATGAAATCGCAGCCATGCTGGCGACGGTAGGATTGGCAAAGCTTGATTCCGGCGATCTTGGCAATGGCGTAAGCTTCGTTGGTGGGCTCCAGCGGGCCGGACAGCAGGGCGTCTTCCGGGATGGGATTGTCCGCCCCGCGCGGGTAGATGCAGGAGGAGCCCAGAAAGAGGAGCTTTCCCACGTTAGCCTTGTGCGCGGCGTGGATAATATTGGCCGCGATCATCAGATTGTCGTAGAGAAAATCCGCCGGCCGGTTCTGGTTGGCGGCGATTCCTCCGACCGTTGCTGCGGCGATGAGGATCACGTCAATATGGTTTGATATAATCCAATCTAAGGCGGAGGATTGGTCGCGGAGGTCTAAAGAGGAAGAGGGGACGCTCAAGATTTCACAGCTTTCTTGCGACACCGCCCGCATGAGTGCCGCGCCGACCATACCTGTGTGTCCCGCAATCCAAATGTGCTTGTTCTTTAGAGGGTAAGGCTCTCTCAGCCAGCCATCGCTCATGCCGCGGCGCTCTGTTGGGGGAAGGGCGGCTCTTTCCCGTCTTCCAGAACGCCCTGTTCGGCCTCCACCATCTCCCGGATGAGGCCGTCCAGCGTGGTTTCAGGGCGCCAGCCGAGTTTTTCGCGGGCCCTGGAGGAATCGCCCCGCAGATGATGAACCTCCTTGGGCCGGAATAGGGAAGGGGCGAGTGTGACGAGAACGCGGCCTTTGGAATCCGCTCCCTGTTCGTTCAGGCCCACGCCTGTCCATGTCAATTTAATCCCAGCCTGTGCGAAGGCGCGCGTGGCGAAGTTCCGGACCGTATGAGCCTCTCCAGTTGCTAAAACATAATCATCCGGGGCGTCCTGTTGCAGCATCAGCCACATGCCCCGCACAAAATCGCGCGCGTGCCCCCAGTCGCGCATGGCGTCCAGATTGCCCAGCGCCAGCGCGTCCTGCAACCCTGCGGCGATCCGAACGGCGGCGCGGGCGATCTTGCGGGTGACGAAATCCTGCCCGCGCAGGGGACTTTCATGGTTGAACAGGATGCCGTTGGAGGCATGCAGCCCGTAGGAATCCCGGTAGGTGCGCACCAGCCAGTAGGCGGCCAGTTTCGATACCCCATAAGGGCTGCAGGGCTGGAAGGGCGTTGTTTCATTCTGCGGCGGCGGGGCGGAGCCGAACATCTCCGAGCTGGAGGCCTGATAGAGACGGATTTTGGGCATGTCCAGGATGCGCAGGGATTCCAGGAGATTGAGCGTTCCCATGGCATTGGCCTGAAACGCGGAGGAGGGGGTTTCGAAGCTCACCTGCACATGGGTAAGCGCGGCGAGATTGTATATTTCATCGGGCTCGATGGCCTTGATAAGGCGGGTCAGGTTTCCCGCGTCGGTCATGTCCCCGTGGTGCAGGTGCAGGCGGTCTTCAATCCCGAGGGTTTTCAGGCGGTCCGTGCCCTCGGCCCAGTCCCAGCGCAGCAGGCCATGGACGCTGTAGCCTTTCTCCAGAAGGAATTGCGCCAGGTAGGCGCCGTCCTGCCCCGTGATGCCGGTGATAAAGGCGATTTTGGGATTCTTCATAAGGAAACTTTCCCCTGATTTGGAGGGGAATGTAAATGGTTTATAGGAGGTGAAATTTGATTTTTATGAATAATTATGGTATTTTCTGAACTATAATAAAAAACAAGGGTGTCGTGATGAAGCTGCCGAATTTTTTAAAGGGTCTTTTCGAAGAGAGAAGCGCGGATACATCCCAAATCCTGGACGTGGACCCCGTCTATCAAAGTCAACAAAGTAGGGAACGGCTTCTAAAAGGCATAAAAAAACGTTCTGTAGACCTTATCATACAGGCGGTTAATGAAGGTGCCGACCCCAACCTGGGCTATGACGCAAGGATTGGTGGTCGGGACGGGTATGAATGTGAAACACGGGCGTATGAGATTTGCAGCGGTGATGAGGAAGCCATGCGGCGGCTCCATGCCAAAGGGGCGGATTTTAGCCTGTCTTCTAGTATTACTGGCGACAAGGCGGTTCATTGTGCAGCCCTGAAGCCAGACAATGTCGGAGTGCTTTCCTTTCTGAAGAGCATAGGCATGCGTTTCGATGCAGCGAATATAGCAGACAGATCTGCGCTGTTTTATGCTGTGACCACCAATCCAAGTCATAGTAAATTAAAGCCGTCCGGATGCTTAAAAAACGCGTCCTTCATTTTTGATACCGTTCGTGAACAGGGCGGCAATTTTACATCCGAAGATCTGAAAATATCTCTTCCTGCTTTTTCCAGATTGGGAATAAGAAACGGGCGCCAGCCCGCGAGTTTTTAGGAGAGGAGTTTTCCCATGCCCAACTGGTTAAGAAAGAAAAAGGAAGCGGAAAAAAAGGCGAAGGAAGAATTCAATGCCTTCAATGGGAAGGTACAGAATTTTTCCACCAAGGCGATTCCCTGGGTTCTTGGAACTTCGATGATTGTTTTGGGAGGCGTGGTTTTCTCCCGTTACAGCCAGGGACAGTTTGGCGTCGATGACAATCTGAAGGACGGCTATAGCAAGGTGAGGCTTCTGGAGAAGGATTCGGAAGGCACTACCATTCGTGGTGTCTTCACAGAAATTTCCGATCGCACACCGGAATTCAATGAGTGCTCAGGCAAGACTGATAGAGGCGTTGACTTTACGGAGTGGCGCTACAGGGCTGATAAGGAAATGTTTTACGTTTTTACCAAGTGGAGCTGCGTCGAGACCAATCCCTGTGGAAAAGATAACGTGCATCCGGCATTTTATACCGGCGGCCATTTTGTGGATTCCGATGCGCATCCGAACGAGCAGACCTCTATGGTCCGTAGAGCGCTCGGCATCCCGGAACCTGATGGCGATTACGAATATGATGAGTCAGCGTTTGATTCCCTGAATGTGAAGGATTTTAAATTTTAAGAGCAGGGCTTTATTTTTGTCATAATTTTTAATTTTGTGAAAATTATGTTAGGATCTCTGCATGGGTGGCTTTTCAGATATAGAGACAAATCCCGCTGAAACCCGGTCGGTAAAAGCCGATCAGAACGGCGGTTTTCGCTTGGAGAAAGTCAGCCTGTTCAAAGGCTGGATGCCGTTTCACCGGATTTGGAATACGTGTGACCCCCGCTATGAGCAACCGATGCGTCTGTGGGGGCTTTCTCGCTGGCTCAGTGAAGTTCCTGTTCTGGGGAAGTTTTTTCAAAATTACAGGGATGATTACGACGCACGCTATGAGATGTGCAAGATCAGCGCCCCAGAGGAGAAGGCATGTTCCCTTCTTCTGCGCCACGAAGACGAGCCCGTCGGAACGGTCACGGTTGAAACCCAGGCGGATCGTCCGGGTTCGGGGGCGATGCGTATATCCAACGTGGCGACCGATGCAAAATTCAGGGGGCAGGGGCTTGGGCAGGTGCTTTTAGACCTGACCGCCGTATTCGCCAAGAAAAACGGTTTTTTTAGCGTCTGCGTATATGCCGAGGAGAATCCCAAGGTTGTCGAGGCCTATGAGCGGGCCGGATTTGTAAGGAAAGAATGGGATTATTTTTCCCAAAATGAAGGTGGAGTCCAAATGGTCCGGGATCTGTACTCTCCTGAATGGGATTGAAAATAGATCCTCCTCCGCCTAGAAAGGCGGATGAGCACGATCCCTTACCTTCCCCCGGACATGCATACCCCCGCTTATGTGGCGGATATGGCGCGTATTCGTGAAAATCTTGAAATTGCGGCGGATATCAAGGTGCGGGCGGGGTGCAAAATCCTGCTGGCGACCAAGGCATTTTCGATGTTCAGCGTCTTTCCCCTTATGGCCGAATATCTCGATGGCACGACCGCCAGCGGCCTGTATGAGGCGCGTCTGGGCCATGAGCATTTCGGGAAGGAAGTCCATACTTACAGCCCGGCCTATGATGAGGATGAAATCCGCGCCGTTCTGGCCTATAGCGGGCATATTTATTTCAATTCGCTGGGACAGCTCCGGCGATTCGGGCCGCTGGTGCGGGCGACGCGACCCGATGCGCTGATCGGCCTGCGGGTCAATCCGCAGTTTTCACTGGTGAAGAATAGCGCGCTGTATGACCCCTCCACGCCGGAATCCCGGTTTGGGGTTCACGCCCATGAGCTGAGCCCGGACGTGCTGGCGCAGATCGACGTCCTGCATGTGCATAATTTGTGCGAGAATATGGCCGGGGATTCCGCCGCGCTGATTGGCCATGTGGCGGAGAATTTTACGGAGGCTCTGGGTAAGGTTCGTCATGTGAATTTCGGCGGCGGCCATTACATCACGCATTCGGGGTATGACCGGGAGGTTCTCATCAAGGCGATCCGGGATTTTCGCGCCCGTTTTGATGTGGAGGTAACATTGGAGCCGGGCGGGGCACTGGTCTACGGGGCGGGGTATCTGGTGTCCCGCGTGGTGGATATCATCCCGCACGATCCGGCCATTGCGATTCTCGATACGTCGGCCAGCACGCACATGCCCGACGTTCTGGAAGTGCCTTACCGTCCACCCCTTCTGAACAGCGGAGAGGCGGGGGAAAAAGCCCATACCTATATTTTAGGGGGAAAGACCTGCATGACGGGGGATGTAATCGGGACATATAGTTTTGACGCCCCTTTGAAAATTAGGGATCGGCTAGTCTTTTTCGACATGATGCAATATTCGATGGTTAAGAACACGACTTTCAACGGCGTGCCGCTGCCCGATATTGGCATTTTGGAGGAAGACGGCTCTTATCGCGTCGTAAAGCGCTTTGGGTATGAGGACTTCAAAAACAGAGTGTCGTAGTGTCTTGTTTCTGTCTCCATTTTTCTTTAAGGATCATCAGTCGCATATTTTGAGATTTTGAAAGGATTTCCGCATGGCCTCCGCCATTGAACAGCTCGCCAAGAACGTCAACTGGGGTGCTTTTTCCAAGGCCAAGGAGCTTAAGCAGCGCCTTTTGTTCGTAGTGGGTGCCTTGCTGGTTTACCGGCTTGGAACCTATATCCCCGTGCCGGGAATCGATCCGCATGTGTGGAACGAGATCTTCACGCAAAAGGGCGGCGGGATTTTAGACATGTTCAATATGTTCTCCGGGGGGGCTCTTTCCCGTATGACAATCTTCGCGTTGAACATCATGCCCTATATCTCCGCGTCCATTATTATGCAGCTGGCGACCTCTATGTCGCCGAAGCTGGAGGCGCTGAAAAAAGAGGGGGATGCGGGGCGTCAGAAAATCAATCAGTACACGCGCTATTTCACGGTCTTGTTGGCCTCCATTCAGGCTTACGGGCTGGCCGTCGGGCTGGAGAGCATGCAGGGAGCCACAGGTTCGGCAGTTCTTGATCCGGGCCTGTTCTTCCGCGTCTCCACCATTATCACGATCGTGGGCGGCACCGTATTCCTGATGTGGCTGGGCGAGCAGATCACGGCGCGGGGCGTCGGGAACGGGATTTCCCTGATCATCTTTGCGGGGATTGTCGCGGAGTTGCCACGCGCCATTGCGAGTGTCCTGGAGTTGGGGCGGCAGGGGCAGTTCAGCTTCTTTGCGCTTCTTTTCCTGGTCGTGATGATCACGGGCGTTATCGCCTTTATTGTGTTCATGGAGCGCGCGCAGCGCCGTGTGACGGTTCAATATCCAAAGCGGCAAGCCGGGAATCGGATGAGTGGTGGGGAAATGAGCCATATTCCCCTCAAGCTCAACACGGCGGGAGTCATTCCGCCGATTTTTGCGTCCTCTCTTCTTTTGTTACCCCTGACAATCGTAGGGTTTTCAGGTGCAAGTGGGGGGGATTTCACAGCGACGATGGCCCGCCTTCTTCAGCACGGGGAGCCGCTTTACATGCTTCTGTATGGGGCCCTGATTGCATTTTTCTGTTTCTTCTATACCGCAATCGTCTTTAATCCGGAGGAAAACGCGGACATGCTGCGGAAATATGGCGGGTTTATTCCTGGTATTCGTCCCGGTAAAAACACAGCGGATCACCTGGATTATATCCTGACCCGAATCACAAGCATCGGCGCGCTGTACCTGGTCTTTATCTGTCTCTTGCCGGAGTTTCTTATTTCGAAATACAGCGTACCGTTCTATTTCGGGGGGACGAGTCTGTTGATCGTTGTGAGCGTGACGATGGACACCGTGGCGCAGATTCATTCCCACCTGATCGCGCATCAGTATGAGGGGTTGATCAAGAAGGCGAAATTGCGCGGACGGAAGGGTTGATAGGCGGTGGGTGATAGGTTATAGGTAATGGGAATTGTTTATCCCCCATAACCCATCACCTAAATAATCCAGCATGAACATCATTCTTTTCGGACCGCCGGGGGCAGGGAAGGGGACGCAAGCCGTTCGCCTCCAGAAAAATCACAAAATCAGGCAGCTTTCAACGGGCGACATGCTTCGTGGAGAGGTTTCCAGCCAGAGCTTTCTCGGCAAGCGTATCGAGGATATTCTGGATTCCGGCGAACTTGTGCCCGATGGAATCATCGTGGAATTGATTGAAAGCCGCTTGCAGGACTCCGATTGCCAGAAAGGCTTTATCCTGGATGGATTTCCCCGGACGGTGCCCCAAGCCGAGGCGCTGGATGAAATGCTGGTGAAGTGGAACCGGCACATCGACCATGTGATCGTCCTGGAGGTTGACGAGAATATTTTGATAGAGCGGATCAAGAGTCGCGCCGATGAATCAGGTGCGGCCCGGAGCGACGACAATGAAGACGTGCTGCGCCACCGCTTAGAAGTTTATCATAATCAGACGGCCCCCATATTGCCCTATTACGAATCCAAGGGACTTTTACGGCGTGTGGACGGCATGAAGCCCATCGATGCGGTTACGGAGCAGATCGAGGCCACTCTGGCGGCCAAGGCGGCTGCATAGGGTGTGATAACGCGCGCTTTGTTACGTTTTGCGCCGTGCGAGGACCAAAAAAGCCCTTGACAGATCCCTGTAAATCCCTATGATCCGCCAGATTCCTCAAAGGAATAGGAAGCTTTTTAGTGTACGGACCGGCGTTCTGGCTTGAAAATCCAGGATTTTACGGTCCGGTTAAAGATTGAAAGGAAGAAACATGGCTCGTATTGCGGGTGTAAACATCCCCGACAAGAAGCGTATTCCCATCGCGCTTACTTATATTCATGGCATTGGCCGCACAACGGCGTTCAAAATCTGCGAGAAGCTGGGAATCGACCTCCAGCAGCGCATGGGCGAGGCCAGCGAGGACACGCTCAACCAGATCCGTTCGGAAATTGAAAGCAGCGGCTACAGCATCGAGGGCGATCGCCGTCGTGAAGTATCCATGAACATCAAGCGCCTGCTGGACATGAAGTCCTACCGCGGCTTGCGCCACCGCAGCAACCTGCCGGTCAATGGGCAGCGCACACGCACCAATGCGCGTACGCGCAAGGGTCCGGCTAAAGCCATCGCCGGCAAAAAGAAATAAGGCAGGGGAGATTTAGAAAATGGCTAAGCCACGCACCAAGAAAAAAGAGAAGAAGAACATCAGTTCCGGTGTTGTTCACGTCAATTCGACCTACAACAACACGCAGATCACCATCAGCGACTCACAGGGGCAGGTTATTTCCTGGTCCTCCGCCGGCACGATGGGTTTCAAGGGATCGCGGAAATCCACTCCTTATGCCGCTCAGATGGCCGCGGAAGACGCAGGCCGCAAGGCGCAGGAGCATGGGATGCGCGAACTTGAAGTCCGCGTCAAGGGTCCGGGCTCAGGAAGGGAATCGGCGCTTCGGGGGCTTCAGGCCGTAGGATTGACCGTTCGCTCCATCATGGACGTCACGCCTGTTCCGCATAACGGCACGCGCCCGCGGAAGAGAAGAAGAGTTTAACGGGACTGGTGTTTGAGTTTTCATTCACGAAAGAGACCACTCCATTCACTGTAATTTAGACAGAAAAAAGGGAACGCAATGTTGATACAGAAAAACTGGCAGGAACTGAAGAAGCCCGCGAAACTTGAAGTAATAGCTTCCGGCGCGCGCAACACAGGCCGCGTTGTGGCCGAGCCTCTGGAGCCCGGATTCGGGATTACGCTGGGGACAGCCCTGCGCCGCATTCTTCTGTCTTCCCTTCAGGGCGCGGCGGTTATCGCGATCCAGATTGACGGCGTTCTGCACGAATTCTCCTCCATCGAGGGTGTGCGCGAAGATGTGACGGATATTATCCTCAACATCAAGGCGCTGGCCATTCGGATGCATGCCGAGGGTCCGAAGAAAATGCGCCTCAACGCGACGGGCCCTTGCGAGGTCACGGCCGCGCAGATCGAAGCCGGCGCGGATATCGAGATCATGAACCCGGATCTGGTGATCTGTACGCTCGACAAGGGCGCCAAGATCAGCATGGAATTGACGGTCGGAACCGGCAAGGGCTATAAGCCCGCCGATCAGAACCGTCCGGAAGAGGCCCCTGTGGGCCTGATTCCCGTGGACAGCGTGTTCTCTCCGGTGCGCAAGGTTACCTATGAAGTGGAAGACACCCGCGTTGGTCAGGTCACGAACTACGACAAGCTGAATTTGTATGTCGAGACCAACGGCGTGATTTCTCCGGAAGATGCGGTGGCGTATGCTTCGCGCATTCTGCAGGATCAGCTTCAGGTGTTCGTCAATTTCGACGAGCCGAACATTCAAGATCGCAAGGAAGAAGGTGCCGAGCTTCCCTTCAACCGCAATCTTCTGCGCAAGGTCGACGAGCTTGAGCTTTCGGTACGCTCCGCCAACTGCCTCAAAAACGACAACATCGTTTATATCGGGGATCTGGTGCAAAAGAGCGAGAACGACATGCTCCGTACGCCGAATTTCGGCCGGAAATCCCTCAACGAGATCAAGGAAGTCCTCACCATCATGGGGCTGCATCTGGGAATGCAGGTCGATGGCTGGCCGCCCGAGAATATCGAGGAAATGGCTAAGCGCGCGGACGATCCGTTTTCGACCTAAAAATTATGCTCTCCCGGTGTGAGCCGGGAGAATTTCAAGAGAGAAGGGGTGAGTGGCCCCGACCTGTCCGGTAACGGAAACGTGCCGGGCGGGCAGTGAAAATGGCTTTACCTGTTTAAGGCCGCAGAATCGCCCGGAAGAGGGCGCACAGAGAAGGAGAACGACCAAATGAGACACGGCATGAAACACCGGAAACTGAACCGCACCTCTTCACACCGCAAGGCGATGCTGGCCAATATGGCGGCGGCCCTGATCAAGCATGAGCAGATCAAGACGACCCTGCCCAAGGCCAAGGAACTGCGCCCCTATGTGGAGAAACTGATCACATTGGGCAAACAGGCCGCTGCAAATCCAAAGACGGCCCTTTCCAAGCGCCGTCAGGCTATCGGAATTCTGCGCGACCAGGAGCAGGCCCGTAAAATTTTTGATGTTCTGGCGGAACGTTACGCTGAGCGCTCCGGCGGTTATACGCGGGTCCTTAAAGCGGGTTTCCGTTATGGTGATGCCGCGCCCATGGCCATCATCGAGCTGGTCGACCGGGATCCCCAGGCCAAGGGGCAGGATAGCGGACCCACGCAGTTCGACGAAACTGCAGATGAAGCCCCGCAAAAGGAACCCGCACCGAAGGCGGCTCCGGCTCCCCGTAGACGCAAGGCCGCAGCATAGAAACCGGAAACAGTTTCTATGAACAAGGATTTTCTGACGGACTTGTTCGAGGTTCATTCCCAGCACTATGAATACCTTAAGACGCTCGGGAGTAAGGATCCCGCCATGGCGGATCATCTCGCCCCCGCGCGTTTAGCGGCTCTCGATACCTGTCTTAGGTTCCAGGTTGAAATGCATCGTATGTCCGTGATGGAAAAATCCCGGGATAAGAATGTCTCGGATGAAAGCTTTCAGATGGACTTAAAGATTTTGGAAAAAATGGATAAGCTGCTGAAAATAGAAAGCCCGCCCTTTTATTTTGGGCTGTGCTGACAGAAGAAGTATAAAAAAAGGCCCGTTCTGCGGGCCTTTATGCTTTAGGTATACCCATGAGTTAAATTACCATAGTCTTGATATTCATCAGCAGATGAATGCTGCGAGGAAGCGCCGACCTTAGTATTGCTCTTAGCGAGATAATGGTTTCTAGGACGCGCGGGGCGGGATCCAAAATCCGTCGATACTCCCAGAAAATTTGCATTAACCGTATCAGTTATGCTCCCATTTTCACCATGCCCTTTGGGAATAAATCTGTGCCCTCTTTTATCGGGCTTAATAAAGTCTCCAAAAAATTCCAGGGCAGCTTTTTGCGCAGATTTGTCCATGATATCTTTTGGCATAAATTTATCTCCCTTTATTAATATTAGGCTGTATAAACATTATGTAATTAATAATACTTAATCAAAGCGCCTGAGTCAACATATAATATCTATTTTATACACAAAAAACATCTTTTCATGTGACATAGTTCCAAAAATTATTATTTTTCATCATTTCAACGGTTCGGGAGGCAGATCGCGGGGATAGCGGAAATAGGGATAAGAAGAGGATCTTTTCCCGTTTCATCTTGTGACATTCCTAGTTTTGCTCGGGATAACAGGGCAGGTTACGACGCCTTCGTACGATATCTAATCCCCGCCGCCCGTACTGGAGGAGAGCAAGATATAATGCCGCCGGTCGATCAGGCCCAGCTCGAAGACCTGCTCGGCGGAGCGCTCCATGGTCTGACCCCATTGGGGCAGGAGACGGCGGATCTCGGATTGCCATTTGGTGAAGTGCATATCCATGAGCTTTTCCCGCACTTCGTCGGGGAATTTCATCCATTCCCGCACGCCCAGCCGCCCGCCACCGATTTTGGGCACCAGCGATTGCGTGACGATGAGCCGCAGGGTCTCCATCAGGGCTAGGGCGCGTTCTTCCCGTTCCCCCATGTCATAGGTCGAGATCATCCGCGAGACGGTGTTGGCCACGCCCAGCGTGTGCGTGGTTGTATAGACGGTGTGGCCTGTCTGCGCGGCCTCGATGGCGGCGTTGATGGTTTCCCGGTCGCGCGCCTCGCCCACCAGAATGATCTCCGGCTTGCGGCGCAGGGCGTTGCGTACGCCCCGGGCAAAATCGGGCAGGTGGCGGGGAATTTCCGTTTGTGCCACCAGAGAGCGGGGGCTATGCACGGAATCGTACACATATTCGATGGGCGATTCGTAGGTCAGCATTTTGCCGCAGCCGCCTGGACGCTCCAGCATCATTCGGTTGCCGGCAGCCAGAAGGGTGGTTTTCCCCGATCCGGTGGGTCCTGTGACGATGACGACTCCTTGGCGGGGCGCCCAGGCATCGATGATTTCCTTCTCGATATTGAGATCCTTCATGGTGGGCGGATCACTGGGCAAGACCCGCATGGTGATCTGTGCGGAATCCCGGCCCCGGGAGAGGATCGCCGTGATGTTCACCCGAAAGCGTATGCGGGTATAGCGGTCGGGGCGGATCTCATAGGAGACGTCGAGATCCCGGGCGGAGGCAAGGCGGGCCTGAGCCTCGGGGCCATAGATTCTATTGAGCATGACCGCCATATCGGCCGCGTCCAGCGAACGGTAAGTGGCGGGATAGAGCACCCCGTTGATTTCATTGTAGACAGGGCGGTCGGTCTGGATGGTGATATCCGAGGAATTTTGCTTTACGCACCACAAGATGAAAGTGTCGATCTGGTCATCCGTGAATCGGGGAGATTCCGCGGGCCAGGTGGCCGCAAACTGGTCTTCGGCCTTGAGAAGGCTTATCGGCTTGCGGGTTGCCATTGATCATGTCCGGTTACGAGTTCCGGCACGCCGGTAATTTGTACGGCGCGGTCTCCGATCCGCATTTCGTTCCCGCCGCCGGTCACACCCCGGTCAACCTGCAGGGCGTAGGGCGGAGAAACCATGCCCTGCGCCAGCAGGGTCCGGTAGCGAATCATGCCCCGGAAATCGGCGAGAAGAAGATTGAGGTCGTCCTGGAAAATTTCATTGGCCTGCTTGATCCCCTCGGCCCATCCTTCGGCGACCAGCTCTATCCAGAGTTTGCGCTCTTCCTCATTTTCCGGGCGCAGGATATCGGGCGGAGGTTCCACCGCGTCCCAGGTGCGCTCCAGATAGGTCCGCCAGGTGCGGGACGTGGGGACAATCGCGGCGTTGTTGATGATGTGGTAAATTTTATCAGAAACGGCGGCCTGTTGGCCGTCGCCCTCAATGATCATGGCGTTGATGGATTCGGAGATAATAGGGGGCTCAATCAGGAGGCCCGACGGCGCGGGAATCAGAAGCTGGGCGAAATCGAACACCTTGTCCAGATAACGGCCCCGGAGGTTGAGCTCCTGCCGGATCTCATAGGTTCGCCACGCCAGACCGCCGCGCGCGCCATAGGAAAAGGCAGCCTCCCGGATGGCGTCCTTGCGGATATCCAGGGGCATCCCTGTTTCGCCCTCGATGATTTTATTCATCTTGGGAATATTTTGAAGATCCTGGAGCGGTGTGGGCAAAGAGGCCGGAGGAGGGGCGGAATCATAGGGTTCTTCCACCGTCGCAGATAGGGCGGTGCCGAATGCGGCGAGAAAGAGGATCAATCCCCCTGCGAGCGCGAGAACCATGGAGGCTGGAGATGTTCTGCCCATCGAGATTCTCCTAGGGCTCCTGCCCGACACCGGTGTTGGGCGGGTAATGGATTTCAACGGCTTTCCGGTCGCTTTGCACCCGGATATCCGCGCGGACACCCATTTGCAGGCCCAGATCGCGCAGCGCGTCGATCACGGGCCTGTTTTCCATGTCCAGCGTCACGACAAGCGGAACGGGAGGTGGCGTACCGACGGTCAGGAATGTGTAGCTGGCGCGTTCAGCCAGCATTTTCGTCACGGGCTCAACCGGGCCGGTCCAGGTGATGGTGACGGCGCGGCGCAGTTCCGCCGGTGCATTCGCCACGGGTTCCGCCGCCACGCCCGGCCCGCGGGCCTGTTCGACGGCCGCCAGAGCTTCAAGCGCCGTGGACGCACGGTCGGCGGCCTCCGCCAGCATGGCCGAGACGCTATCGGGCGCCGCGACGACCTGCGGCGCGCCATCGCTGAAGTCCTTAACGGATTCACAACCGCTCAAGGGCCAGAGAACGACGAATAGCGAAAGAGAAAGAAGAAGTCTGATCATGTGTACGCAATTGTCCCGGCGAGAGTCCCCAATAGGCCTCAACCCTACTGATTCCCGCATGATTATACAAGAATTCCAGCCAATCCATCCCCAGGGTTTTGCACAGGGGGCGTTAGGCCAGAGCCAATCTTTTCATTATAGCAAGATTTCCCGGGGGGAAAGCAAGTTTATGCTTCTGGTATGGTGAGGGGCGCACAGGGCAGAGAGGCATAAACTCTTGGTGGTGTGGGCGTTCCCTGATATCATGGGGTTTCGAGACGGTCTTTTTCTCAAGCGGGGTACGTGTATGCTGTATGTCCAACAATCCCTCGGCCCCGACGAGGAGCTGGTTCATATAGGGCAATTCCACTGGAGTTACACGGTGGCGGCCTTTTTCTCAATTTTGTGGGGGATCATCGCCAGTCTGGCCGTCATCACGGCGGCTGTCTTTGCCTATAAGAAGCTGGGTTATTTTCCGGAGGATGTCGGCTGGTTTCAAGCCATTCCCTATCTTCATCCGCTCGTGCGGATGGGAGCTTTCCTTGTTCTTGTCTTTGGACTTCTCGGCTTTGCCCGGATGATGATTATTCAGGCCACCACCGAAATCGCCATTACAAATCAGCGGGTCGTCTATAAGCGCGGGCTGATCGCCCGCCACGTCGGCGAGATGAGCATCGACCGGATTGAGGGGGTGAATGTTCTGCAGACAGTTATGGGGCGGCTTTTGAACTACGGGAGGCTTGCGATTCGCGGTATGGGGATCGGAGAGGTCATATTGCCGACGATCGAGGACCCGATCGTATTCCGGCAGGCTATCGAGCGGGCGAGATCCATATGAAGAACTTAAAACAGGCGATGCGCCGCAATCAGGAAAATGCCGTCGAAGAACGCCTTGTCAGCGGAGAAATCGTCCTGGAGCGGGCCGTGATTCATCCGGGAATCTACTGGCAAAGCATCGCGGTGCTTATCCTGGCCATGTTTTTCGGGCTGTTTATCGCCGTGGAGCTGGGAATCATGCTGGCGTTTGTGGCGCTCCTGATGGCGTTCTATGCCGGGCTGGTTCAATCCATTCTGGTGCTGGTGATGACCAACAAGCGAGTCTTGACCCGTTACGGGCTTTTGCAGGTGGATGTGGTGGACATCCATTTCGACAAGATCGAAAGCATTGAGCTGGAGCGTATGCTGCCCGGCTACCTCATGGGCTATGCGAATGTGTTGATCTCAGGGACGGGCAACCGGTTGATCCGCATTCCTTATGTCGCCAACGGCCCCGCCCTGCGCCGGGCGTATAATGAGCAGGTGCTCGGAAATAAAGGCTAGAAATCTAATCGTTCTTTAGACCGATCGTTTGCTTAAATGTGAAGTTCGTATTTTCCGCCGTAAAGGGACAGTTGTTTTGTTTAGCGTCTTTTAATGCATTGAACAAAACCAAAAGACCGTCATCTTTTTCAGTTACATCTATCCCATGGCAGGAGGCTCTATAAAATCCAGCTTGGTTCTTAGAAGGATTTATCATCCCCGTTATATCTATGGCCCGATATGCGAGAACACCCTCGCCGTTATAATCATCGAGACATGTCGGATCTTTTGCAAATTCTGAATTTTCAGCGGGGTGTATGTCTACACCCACTCTCAGATGTCCTCCGCGCCAATGCTCGATAAAAATTTCCTGTCCGGAATTATCGCGGCCAAGCGGGACTGTGTTTCTCTTGAACATCGTCGCATTATCGTCGTAGTTCGCTGGAACGACTTTTGTGTCGATAGAGGGTGGGATTTCTCCCACGTGATCTGCAAGCTCATCCAGGTTAAATATGAGGGGTTTTTTTGCGAATGTGTTAGAACTCATAGCATGCCTTCCGTAAAATTATCAATGTCGCAATATGGTACTGCAAAATATCTATGTCAATAAATATTTTAGAATAGATTAAATTAGGCCAAAAGATTTTTGACATATAGAAAATTGGATGCTAAAAGCTCTCTACCATAAAATGAAATAGGAGAGACCATGTCCGAATCTTTGCAAGCAGGATTTTATTATCGCGCTCAGGGAGGGCAGGTACTTAATGAGCCCCTATATTGTCTTGAAAATCCGACAGATAATAACCTAAAAACAGCCGTCTCAAAAGGTTTGGAAATCGCCAAACAGATTAACGCAGGAGAAGGCGGGCCGGTCACGCTTGTATTTTGCAGCACGGCGATCAATCTTTTTCCTGAGACAAAACCCGAAGAGGCTTATGAGGCTCATACCAGTAATTTTGGGAATATTGATATTCTGCAATCCTATCTGGACCATAACGGATAATCTATAAATTCCCTGTACGTCCGCGTGCTCCTCCTTTAGAATCCCCTTTGCGATTATCATCAACAAAGGGGATTTTTTATTATGGCACGCAGGAATAAAATCGGATTGGTCGGGGCGGGGATGATCGGCGGAACGCTGGCGCACCTGGCAGGGCTGAAGGAGCTGGGCGATATCGCGCTGGTGGACATCGCCGAGGGCATTCCGCAGGGCAAGGGTTTGGATCTGGCCGAATCCGCGCCTGTCGAGGGTTTTGACGCGCGCTATACCGGCGGCAACGATTACAGCGTGATCGAGGGCGCGGATGTCGTGATCGTGACGGCGGGCATTCCCCGTAAACCGGGCATGAGCCGGGATGATTTGATCGGAATCAACACCGGGGTTATTAAGACGGCCGGGGAAAATATCAAGAAATATGCACCGAACGCCTTTGTCATCGTCATCACCAATCCACTGGATGTGATGGTGGAGGTCATGCAGCGCGCGACGGGCTTTAAGCCTTCTCACGTTGTGGGCATGGCAGGCGTTTTGGATTCCGCGCGTTTCCGGCATTTCCTGGCCGAAGAGTTCAATGTCTCGGTCGAAGATGTCACCGCCTTCGTTCTGGGCGGACACGGCGACACGATGGTGCCGCTGGTGCGCTATTCCACCGTGGCGGGCATTCCGCTGCCGGACCTTATCAAAATGGGCTGGACCACGCAGGCGAAGATCGACGCGATCGTAGACCGTACGCGCAACGGCGGCGGGGAGATCGTGGCGCTCCTGAAGACGGGATCGGCCTATTACGCCCCGGCGGCAAGTGCGATCCAGATGGCGGAAAGCTACCTGAAGGACAAGCGCCGTATTTTACCGTGCGCGGCGAAGCTGAACGGCGAATACGGCATCAAGGGCCTTTATATCGGCGTGCCTGTCGTGATCGGCAAAGGCGGCGTCGAGAAAATCGTAGAGATCGAGCTGAACGCGGAGGAGCAAAAAATGTTCGACAGCTCCGTGAGCGCGGTGCGGGATCTGCTGACCATTGTGGACAAGGCGGCGTAGGTTTTTTCAACCCTTAGCGCAGACTCATGACCGGAACGCTGGCTACGATAGGTTGAGCCGTGGCTACTCTTGTGGTGTCGCTGGCGGTATCAAACTGACTGAGAAGCCGTTCGGAGGCGGCGTTGAGACGGTCTCCGGCGGCGGGGCTTCCGGCAAGGGCGTCCGTTTGTCTGGCGTAAGGATTCATTTCATAGAGCCGGGCGTCCTTAAAGGCCGTGCGGACCGAGTCCGTATCCACCCGGGCCGCGTTCAGGCCGTCGCCGTGATAGGCGCTTTTGCCGTTTGCGTTTTTTGGTACAGAGGCCCAGATCCGGGCGACTTTTCCCTGAAAGGTTTTCTCGCTGATCTCGCCGGCCAGGAAATCGTCATACCGGCAATGCCGTTTCAGCATATGCATGGCCATTCCGTCCTGCATTTCGGGGCTGAATCGCTCTTCGCCGGTCAGTCCCATCTCTTTTTTAAGTCCGATGAGGGTTTTCCGCAGGAATTGATATTCACCGCAGGCTGTGGAGCCCCGGACATGGTTCTTTTTCCGCCATTTGTGCCAGTGGCCCTGGACCTCGATCATCTCGTTGATGGTGAGGTCGGTGAAATTTTTGGCATCGATATTTTTGACAAAGGCGTTCATGCCTTTGAGTTTTTTAAGGTCTTCCAGCGTTCTGTTCCCGAACATGACATTGTGCCCGTCCGCGCCGGGACGGTGCTCCGCCTGTCCGATCATCTCGAGGAGAGGATGGGAGGCCAGATAGGTTTTTTCCTCCGCGCCGATGGGGCCGGGGGCGTATGAAGAGCCGGCGAGGCCTTCTTCATCAGATAGATAAGAACCGCCCCGTCTTTTTTTCCTGGCGGGCGGTTGTGCGGCCTTTTCGGCTTTGAGGGCCTTGAGGAGCTCGGGATCGCCATGCGCAGGAACGACAGCCCATTTTTTTGAAAGATTTTTCATGAAACGCTTTGGAGAGAGGGTGCCGGCCATGCAGCGGTCATATCCGGCGTCCTTCATGATCTCCAGTGCGAAGCGCTCCTCGATATCTTCCGAGAAAACGCTGCTTGCGTCATAGCCCAGCCTTTTGGCGAGTGTTTCAATCGTGGAAGGAAGCATCTGGTAATGTCCTTGCCCACCCTTCGCCTCGATCAGATCGGCAATGGTTTTGCCCTCGGCGTTGTGGACGCGGTCGCCGCTGGTTTTTTCAAGTCTGGTTTTGAGCAGGGAGAGAAGCGGGTGCGTACTTTCCAGGAGGGCGTCTTTATATCCCTCCGAGACGGAGGAAAAGGTTTTGCGCAGAAAAGGAGATTCAGGACCACTCATTCATTCACACTCTTTGTTCATTACAAGGTCAGCTCACCAGACTCAGAAAAGGAACCGTCGTGGGTTTGGGTGTTTCAAGCCGTTTTTCTTTTCCTGTTCCGGCGGAGGCATCCGAAAATTCAGGATGAAGCGTGCCCGCGCTTTCAAAGGTACTGCCGCGACGCAGAAGATCATCCATCACGGCCAGCCCGTCTTCCGGGTTTGGCTCGGTGCGCGCACCGTTGAAATCTTTCTTCAGGGCGGGGGTTTCCTCAAAGGAGAGAAGATCATTATAAGCATCATCGCCCAAGATTTTCTTGACGTAGGCCAGCGTTCCCGACGCGGTCGAATTCTTTTTGCAGTAATCGACGAATTCCTTGGGGGTCATGCTGCTGACCTTTTTCCCTTTGCCGAGAGATTTACAGGCGTCAAACAGAACTTTTTCGCCCCGGTGGTAGGCTACGAGCGCGAAAAGGCTATTGCCGTAGGTCTTGGTATTTTCGCCGACTTTCTGGATGGAGGCCTTGATAGATTTGTAGCCGTCATAAAGGTCGCTGATGGTGTTCAGACCGTATTTCGCGTATTTATTTTTAACACTCTGATCGCTGTATTCATGGTCAAAGACCCAGAACTGGGCAAGGCCGTAAGCTTTTCCCTTTTTGCCGTCGACGGTTCTGGGCTGGCCCACGGCATGCGCATCAAACTCCGATTCGATATCCAGAAGACGGCTCATTTCGCCCACGTCGATATCCGTGCCGTTTCTCTTGTTGTAATCGGCCACAGCCTTCTTGAGAAAATCCTCGTATTTGGCAGGGATATCCTTGGGTGGAAGGTGAAAGGATTTCCCGGCCTTCTTGCTCTTCTGCTCCGGGCTTGTGATCATGCACTTGCTGCCGCCGGGGCGGTAGAGTTTGTCAACGCGCCAGAGATTGTCCACAGCCACCTTTTCAGCGCTTCTTCCCGCTTTGGTCGGCTGCCCCTTTGCGTGGGCTATGACAGAATCACAAACCGCGCGATCGGCGAGATTTTTGTTTTTGCCGTGCTCAAAGGATGTGTACCAGTATTTTCCGGATCTATCGGGCAGCCACAGTTCCCGGTGGAGGTGCGGGCCCGTGTTGTAAGCGCCGGTGTTTCCTGTCAGGGCATATTGCTGGCCCGGCTTTAAAACCGTCCCCACGGCGACATTCACTTTGTTCAGGTGGGCATCCAGCGTATAGATCCCATGTCCTTCCGGGGTTACGCCGTGAAGAAGAATGGCATACTTCCCAAGCCCTTTCTGGTGCCCTATGCCCACGACCTGGCAGACAGCTGTCGCTTTCAGGGAGGTGTTCAGCGGAGCCGGATAGTCGGTCCCCTCGTGCATCCGGGATTCCTTGACATTCTTATTCGGATGTTTGTGGCGCCACTGAAAAGCGCTGTTGGGGGTGCCGTATTTGGAAGGATCGTGCAGCACGACCGCCCCCACCGGGATGGCGTTGTCCGGCTCGGACTTCCCGATCTGTCCTATCCCCTGAAAGACGCCTTGCAGGCCCGAGAGCAGTTTGCCCAGAATTCTCTCGAACTGGCCGGCGTTCTCGCCCGTCAGCTTGTCCAGAATTCTTTTCCACCAGCCCGTTTTTCCGGCGGCGTAATCTTTTTCAGGCTCGGGTTCATTTTCCCATGGCTCGCGCAGGGAGGGATCGCTCTTCCAGGCGGGTTCGCGGCGCTTGTAGGTCGGCGTTCCCCATCCGGAAAACAAGCTGCCGATCTGCCGCCACCAGGGTTTGTCCTCGGCTTCGCTGTTAAAATCGTGCTTGTAGATATTCTCTCCAACCATTGCTACTCGTTCCTACTCCAACCCATTGCCGGTGAATCCAAGGCGGACGGGAGCGGGTACGCCCGTTCCCGTGCTGGCTTCGCCAAATTTATTTGTGATGCTGTCGCCGTTGTCCCGGAAGGAAACTCTGTCGTTGCCTCCCTGCGCCTTAAAGGCTTCCTCATGGGCGAGAAGTAGATTTTCCACCCGGTCCTGAATCTCTGAAATCACGGGGGCGAGTTCTATGTTGCCTTGGAAATTAAGAGGCCATTCAACGGTGTCCAGGCCAGACTTGCGCAATGTATTGACGGAGGCGCTGAGGGGGGCGTCCAGAAAACTCCTTGTTTCATCCCTGAACGTAAAATGCTTCCCGTTTTCGGTATAAACAACACCGCCTTCAGGGATGACGACCAGATTCGCCTGCTTGCCGAGTTCCAGAATCTGATCGGCAAAGGACACGTCATTCCGTAAACCCGCGGCGGCAGCCGTGAATGACGTGACATAGGGACCTGAATCTGAATATTTGCTGACCATCACACCCATATTAAAATTACAATTTTATTATTTATTCTTTAATAAAATTATAAAATATTTTGAGTAAAAGGTCAAATATTTCTTATATTTCAGGATATTCCCGTAATCTGATGAGCCAGAAGCGGTTTGGGCACGGGAGAGGGGGCTGTTTCGGGCTTGGGGGTCTCTGTTTCCAAGACTTCGGAACATTTCTCGAAAACAGGCGAAAGGCATAGCTGGAGGCCGCCGCCCGGCGGATAGGGATCGATGCCGTAGGCAAAGCTGCATCCAGCAGGTTCGTTCCGTGAAGCGGGGGCAGTAATCGAAAGGCCGTTCTTGCCGTCCAGCTCTGAGATGAGAAGGTCCAGCGCGCTGCCTTCTATGCCATAGCGGGCTGATAATGTGGCCAGGGCGCTTCTGTCCATGGAGCCGCCTGCCGCCTCTATAATGGCGGCGATCCCGTCTTTATGGCGGTCTATGAGGGCTGGGCTGGGGGCCGGAGCGAGAGGATTGAGGAGATCTGTTTCTCTGGGCTCTTCCCCGATGGAAGCCTGCGAGCCGGGGGGAAGTTTTTCTTCCAACTCACGGATTTCCTCTTCTTTTTTCTCGATTTTCTTCAGGAGGTCGCGCTCATTTTTTTCGAGCTTGTGAATATTGTCCCGAATTTCATCAAGCTGTTTTTTATCAACCATGCTCTTTTTCTCGAGCCAGAGCAGCAATGCTTGTTTTTCCTTTATTTCCTCAGAAATTTCATCGCGTTTCCGTATGAGATTTTCAAGACGCTCCTGCGCGAATAAAAGATCGGTTCGCAGGCCTAATTCGTCCTTGTGGCATTCGACATACTCTCCCTCGCTCACCTGGAACTGG
>JAIOYC010000088.1 GCA_021741325.1 Alphaproteobacteria bacterium | reverse complement strand
CCCCTCCAGAGATGGCGCAGGCTGCAAGAGGAGAGATTACAGAGGGAGCTGGCGCAGGCCAAGATTGTGGATGCGCGCGGCGGCGAAGGCGACGGGGCATCGGCTGCCAACTCTCAGGCAATCCAGGCCCTTTCGGAGAGTCTTTCCGGTCAGATGCAGATTGTTCTTCAAACAAAAACGGAGCCGCGCGCACTGTCCTCGATGGAAGTGACCTCGCCCATGATTTTGCAAAGTCTCTTCGAGGAGGAGGCCGCAGCGGCCCAAGGGGGGGGAAGCGTTGCGGGGGCAACCAATGCGGCGGCCTCGCCCGAGGCTCAGGAAATCGTTCTTTTGCCCGCAGGCCAGATTGCCTATGCGCAGCTGATCACCGAGGCGAATTCCGATGTGCCGGGGCCGGTTCTAGCCCAGATCGTCTCCGGTCCGCTGGCAGGCAGCCGGGCTCTGGGAAGTTTCGAGGTTCAAAAGGAGCTCCTGACCCTGACTTTTGATAAAGTGATCATCAAGGGCGTTCCCTACCCCGCCAATGCGATTGCGCTCGATCCGGGCACGACCTTGCCGGGCATGGCCACGGAGGTCGATCACCGTTATTTTGAGAGGGTTTTGCTGCCCATGGCGGCGTCCTTCGTTGAGGGTGCCGCCCGCGCGGTTTCTGAGTCCGGTCTGACCTCTGTTACGGTTGAGGGAAGCACTGCCATTCAGGATACCCGCGAGACCGACACCAAGCAGGAGGTGGCCTCGGGTATTGAGGAGGCGGGCGAGAAACTGGGCGAGATTTTGGACGAGCAGGCCGACGCCATCGAGATTCTTGTCAAGATTCACGCGGGAACCCCCGTGGGTCTGCTGTTTCTAGACTCGGTGACCAAGCCCGCGGCTCAGCCCCAGGCCGCACCGGTGGAAGACGGTCAAAATTCTGCTGTTGAGAATTTGCGCCGCCGCCTTTATGGTTCCCGGTAAGATTTGGAGCCTTTCCGGCAGAAAATTGACAAAAAACAGGACACGATGAAGAAGATGACTCAATCCGGGCAGAATGATGACTTTTCTGACGACGACTTCCCAGAGGAACCCTGGGACGACGATTTTGACGATCTCGACGATGTCCCACCGCTTCCTGAAGGGGGAAAGATCCATCCTTCCCCTTTGAAATCCGGGAGGCGCAGGACCTTTCTTCAGAAATATTTTTACGTGCTGGTGGCCGTTGTCGTCGCGATGATGTTTGGCCTGTGGTTCATCGGTCAGGGAGGAAAGAAAAGCGAGAGCGTTTTGCCTGTGGCGGATGTCGATTCGTCCGAGAGCCAGGAGATGCCTTCCGATCTGGAATCCGAATTGTCCGACGCGCCAGCCGATTCACAAGATTCTGAAAGTCTTCCCATGCCCGCTCCCATGACGAGCGATACATCGGCGGAGACTCGGGAATCAGAGGGAGCCTTGTCCTCGGGCGCGAATGATATTTTGACGCCCATGCCCGATATGGCCTCCGGTCAGGGAGGGATTTCAGAAGAGGATCTGCCCGCGTTTGACGGTCTTGGCGAAGAGCCTGCGCCGTCCTCCGAGCAACCAGTCGTACAACCCGTGGAGCCGGAGCCTGCGATGGTTGAGACTCCGCAAGACGAAGGTCTCGCGGCGCTGGAAGCGGAGACGATGAACGGCCTTTCCCGCGCGGGTGAAACCGTTCCGGAGATCCAGCCTGATCCCGCTCCCGTGGCGCCTGCTGTGCAGGACAGCGGCATACAGGAGAAAATTCAAGCTCTGGAAGAGCGCAACGCGGCCCTTGCGAAGGAAAAAGAGGCGCTTGAGCGCCAGGTTTCAGACGCCAGCGACAAGATGGTTTCTCTTGAGGAGACAGTGAGCAGCCTGCAGACAAAGCTGAGCGCGCTGGAAGAGCAACAGAAAAGCGCGCCCGCCGCACAGCCTGTCCCGCCTGCGGAACCTGCCCCGCCCGCGCTTGTGGATTCTTCTCCAACGAAGGCCCCGGAATCTGTGGCGAGCGTGGAAAAGACGGTGCCGCCCTCTGTGGCGCCCGCGCAACGGACCGCTCAGAAAAAATCCGGCTGGATTTTACGCTCAGCACAGCCGGGGCAGGCTGTCCTGGGGAAAAAAGGAACCGAGGATCTCCAGACGGTCAGTGTCGGGCAGACCGTTTCGGGCCTGGGGCGCATCAAAAGCATCTCCGTGGAGAACGGAAAATGGTGGGTGCGGGGAACACAGGGCTCGGTTTCGCAGTAGGGCCATCGCTTATTAAAAATTGACAATACACGAGTTATTTGGCATAGTTCTGAAAAAAGGAAGTCAGAGCTATGAAAAATATTACCCGCTCTTTTAAAAAAACTGATGAAGGACCACCTTCCTCTGGGCTAAAGGAATTTTTCCATCTGACCTCGGCCCAAGCCTGGGAAGAGATTCAGGAGAGCGGGCAGATGGACGCAAATCGGCGTATGATTCCATTGAATTTTTCGGATAAAACCATTCCCCAGCAGGCCCATGAAGGAGCAATTTTTGGACTGACGGAAGAAGATTCAGAATCTTGGTGGACGGAAGAGTACAATAAAGATGTGCCGGTAATTGAAACTGTACTCAAAGATATTCGAAACAAAAACGGTCAGGTGGCCGTTCTTAAAATTAAAACGCCCCCGGATACATATGTAGCGGACTGGGGCGTTCATTTGGCCTCTGATTATAACGGTCAGCAGGGTACGGATCGGGACAAGCTTATCCAAGTTAAGGCGCATTACGCGGAAAGTCTGACGCCCATCGCCCAGTATAAGGGGGGCCACAGGCTTCCGGAGGTGGTTTGTTTTTCCGATATCCCGGTTGAAAACATAGAATTGGTTGGAACATACGATGTAGAGGCGTATGTAAACGAAAAGCGCCAAAAATTCGGAAAGGGGCCGAGTCCTACAATTTGGTATAAGCCTTCGGGGAGGTAGAAGAAGGGT
The DNA here is from genome assembly GCA_021741325.1 of Alphaproteobacteria bacterium. Classification (GTDB taxonomy): domain Bacteria; phylum Pseudomonadota; class Alphaproteobacteria; order Micavibrionales; family Micavibrionaceae; genus JAIOYC01. The sequence goes on along the minus strand of JAIOYC010000088.1, from coordinate 4,448 downwards.
ATTAAGTCCGGTGTCGGCTCTGTTGCTGGTAAAAAGGATTGGAGATTAAGGCCTTTTATTTCGCCTCATAGACAAATCCCCATACGGGAAAACCGAGAGCGGCATTTTGTTGTTTTCTTATGGCCTGCAGGCCTACTTTTTTCTGAAAATAAGCGCTCAAAAAATTTTCCACCTGCGGAGGGGCCACACTGTCCCAGTCCTGTCCTGTATCGCCAACGGTACTCTGACGAGCAGTTTCATATTGATCAATATTGTTCAATATCATGTGATCGGACCAGACAATATGAATGTCTTTCTTGCCGACCCATGCAGGATTTTTCCAAGTAAATGCCATCTTCATTTCCCTTCCAGCTGGATAAGCTAGAAAAAATACGGGAAATAGAAAAGAAAGTCAATAAATATGAAAATCAAACATCCACATTGCGCACTTTGAGCGCGTTGTCCTGGATGAATTCCCGGCGGGGCTCCACGACATCACCCATCAGGGTGGAGAAGATTTCATCCGCCTTGACCGCGTCGGCCACGTTGACCTGCAGGAGCGTGCGCACTTTCGGGTCGAGCGTGGTTTCCCAGAGCTGCTCCGGGTTCATTTCCCCCAGACCTTTATAACGCTGGATGGCGAGGCCCTTGCGGCCGTATTCCTGCACCCGGTCGTACAGGGCGCTGGGGCCGTTCGTTTTGGCCACCAGCTTATCCCCGGCCCGGATTTCGACGGGGCTGAGGAAAACCTCTTGAATCCAATCGAGCGCGCCATGAAGGCGCAGGGCGTCCGGACTGCGGAGACGGTCGGGGGCAAGGCGGATGCGTTCCTGCACTCCGCGTACGTTGCGTTCGATTACATACCCGCCAACGGGCGTGAAATCGCCCTTCCAGTTTTTCTCGTTTTTCGCGGCCATGGCATTCAGCCGGTCGGCAATGGCTCGGGCGTAATCCTGGCCTTTTTTGGGGTCATCGAAAATCTCGCTGTCGAATCCCCCCGCGATGGCGGTCTGCTCGACAACGCGGCGATTGCCGGATTTCTGGCTGAGCCCTATAATGGAATTGCGGATCTGCCGCGACTTTGTAAGGATTTCGCGCAACTCCGTCCCGGAACGGGTGGTTCCGGACTCCGGAACCAGCGTGAGGTCGGCCATGGAGACATCGATGAGGTAATCCTCCAGCGCGCGCTCATCCTTCAGATAGAGTTCCGCCGCGTTGCCACGCTTGACCTTGAAGAGGGGCGGCTGTGCGATATAGAGATAGCCGCGCTCGATCACCGCCGGCATGTAGCGGAAGAAGAAGGTCAGCAGCAGCGTGCGGATGTGCGATCCATCCACGTCGGCGTCAGTCATGATAATGATTTTGTGGTAACGCGCCTTGCCGATATCGAATTCATCCGGCCCAATGGAGGTCCCCAGAGCGGTGATAAGGGTGCCGATCTGCTCGGAGGAAATCATCTTGTCGAAGCGCGCGCGCTCTGTGTTGAGGATTTTTCCGCGCAGGGGCAGAATGGCCTGATTGTGGCGGTCACGGGCCTGCTTGGCGGAACCGCCCGCCGAATCTCCCTCGACGATGAAGATTTCCGATTGCGCCGGGTCCTTGTTCTGGCAGTCGGCCAGCTTCCCGGGCAGGGAGGAAATATCCATTACGCCCTTGCGCCTTGTCAGATCTCGCGCCTTGCGGGCGGCTTCGCGGGCGAGGCCCGCTTCGATGATCTTGCCGACTATCATCTTGCCCTCGGCGGGATGTTCCTCCAGCCAGGTGCTCAGCTTGTCCGAGATGGCGCCTTCCACGACGGGGCGGACTTCGGAAGATACGAGCTTGTCCTTGGTCTGGGATGAGAATTTGGGATCGGGAACCTTCACCGACAAAACGCAGGTCAGGCCCTCGCGCATATCCTCGCCTGTGAGCTTAATGTCGTTCTTTTTAACCAGGTTTCGTTCGTCGGCGTATTTCTGAATCACGCGGGTCAGGGCGGCCCGGAAGCCGATCAAATGCGTTCCGCCGTCGCGCTGCGGGATATTGTTGGTAAAGCACAGCATGGTTTCATGGTAGGCGTCCGTCCATTCCAGGGCCGCTTCCACGGTGATGTCGTTGGCCTCGGCCTTGATGCTGATCGGGGGCTTGATGAGGGCTTTCTTGGAGCGGTCGAGATACTCCACGAAGCTTTCGATTCCGCCCTCGTAATGAAGATGGACCAGAACATGCTCGGCCTCGTCGTCGCTGCGCAGATCCGAGAGATAGATGTTCACGCCCGAATTCAGGAACGCCAGTTCGCGCAGGCGCGTTTCCAGCGTCTTGAAATCGAAATCCGTCATGGTGAAGGTTTCGGGAGAGGGTAGAAAGGTCACCTCCGTGCCCGTGCGCTCGCCGGGCTCCATGTCGCGCATGGCGCGCAGGGGCGCTTCGGGTTCGCCCATTTTAAAGCGCATGTACCAGGCCTTGCCGCTGCGTTTGACCCAGAGGTCAAGATGCTCGGACAGAGCGTTTACCACAGAGACTCCCACGCCATGCAGACCGCCGGAGACTTTATAGGAATTCTGGTCGAACTTCCCGCCCGCGTGGAGCTGGGTCATGATGACTTGGGCGGCGGAGACGCCTTCCTCGGAATGGATATCCACCGGAATGCCGCGTCCGTTGTCCTTGACGGTGATGGAGCCGTCCGAGTTCATGAGAACGTCGATCCGGTCGCAGTGACCGGCCAGGCTTTCGTCAATGGCGTTGTCCACGACCTCGTAGACCATGTGGTGCAGACCCGATCCGTCGTCGGTGTCCCCGATATACATGCCGGGGCGCTTGCGGACGGCATCCAGGCCGCGCAGAACCTTGATGGAATCCGCGCCGTATTCCATGTCTTCGTCTTTCCGCTTCACGGCGCCCTCGCTCATAATACCACTACCCTTAAAAAATCGTTGATTTTCAAACTATTTAGCAATAGTTCTCTATAGCATGGGCGCTTCCGAAAAGACAGAAAAAACGCATGATTTCCCCGCTTTTTTGCGCCTTTTAACCCATTGTAATATCTTGTAAAATAAGCTCTTAAATTTGAGGAGACGTATGAAAATCCGGCTTTTGCTTTCCGGCCTGGTCGCGATCTTGTTTCTGGCGGGTCCGGCGGGAGCCGGTAAGGAAACTCTTCTGAATGTTTCCTATGACCCGACGCGTGAATTTTATAGCGAATACAACAGGATGTTCGCTCGTCACTGGAAGGAAGAAACCGGAAACGACCTCACGGTCTATCAATCCCACGGCAGTTCAGGAAAGCAGGCACGCTCCGTCATTGATGGACTGAAGGCCGACGTCGTGACGCTCGCCCTGGCGTATGATATCGACATGATCGCCGAAAAGGGAGAGCTTCTGCCGGCGGCGTGGCAGGAGCGATTGCCCTATCAGAGCGCGCCTTACACATCCACCATCGTTTTCCTGGTGCGAAAGGGAAATCCGAAAAATATCCACGATTGGAACGACCTGGTCAGGGAGGGAGTACAGGTGATCACGCCGAATCCGAAAACCTCGGGCGGCGCGCGCTGGAATTACCTGGCGGCATATGGGTTTGCGCTGAAAAAATTCGGCGGAGACGAGGACAAGGCCGAAATTTTTCTGAAACGGCTTTTTATGAACGTGCCGGTTTTCGACACGGGCGCGCGCGGCTCCACGACCACTTTCATCAGGCGCGGGATCGGTGATGTACTGCTGACCTGGGAAAACGAGGCGTTTCTGGCCCTGGCAAAGACCGAGGTCGATGAATTTGAGATCGTAGCGCCTTCGGTGAGCGTTCTGGCGGAACCTCCGGTGGCCGTGGTGGACAAGGTTGCGGCGAAAAAAGGAAATTTAAAACTGGCGCAGGCCTACCTGGATTTTCTTTACAGCAAAAATGCACAGCGTTTGATCGCGCGGCATCATTTCCGTCCGCGTGATCCGGAGGTGCTTGCGGAGTTTTCGAAGCAATTCCCGGAAATAGAGATGAAGAAGATTGAGGGTTTCGGGGGCTGGCGGGCCGTGCAGGCCAAGCATTTTGATGACGGCGGCGTGTTCGACCGCATTGGCCGGTAAAAATCTTTCGTGTCCCCTGTCGTGTTGACAAGGCAAGCTCAACACACGGAAACTAAAACGGCTTACGGTATTTTCACATGGCAGCGGGGTACGAAGAAAAAATGAGAATGGCTGCTTTGTCTTTGAGAAAACCCAGCGTTATTCCGGGATTTGGGCTAACTCTCGGTTTTACGATTTTTTACATGACGATCGTGGTGATGATTCCCCTCGCCGGGCTGGTGTTCAAAACGCTGGAGCTCAGCGCTCAGGATTTTTTCGACACGATCGCAGATCCACGCGTCGTGGCGGCTTTTAAAATCAGCTTTGGAATTTCATTGATCGCCGCAGTTGTAAACGCGGTATTCGGGTTGATTTTGGCCTGGGTGCTGGAGCGTTATTCGTTTCCGGGCAAAAAGATCGTGGACGCACTCATAGAT
>JAIOYC010000087.1 GCA_021741325.1 Alphaproteobacteria bacterium | reverse complement strand
AGCCGCTTGAGGCCGCCAACGCCGCCTTCGACCGGCTGGAGGGGGCTTACGCCATCGTGCTGATCTTCGCGGGGGAGGATAATCTCATGATCGGTGTCCGCCAGGGCACGCCGCTCGCTGTGGGTTATGGCGAGGGGGAAATGTTCCTGGCCTCGGATTCATACGCGCTCGCGCCCTTCACCCGGAAAGTTTCCTTTCTTGAGGACGGCGACCGGGTGCGGGTCACGCGGGCCGGGGCCAGCATTTACGGCAACGACAACGCGCCCCTCAAACGCGAGATCCGCCTGACCGCGCAATCCGACACGCAATCGGGCAAGGGCGAATACCGCCATTTCATGCTCAAGGAAATTTATGAACAACCCGCCGTGATCGGCGAAACCCTCTCGGCCTATGTCCAACCCTCCTCGGGCCGGATCAACATTCCCGATGATATCCTCGCCGCGCTGGAACGCGCGCCGCGCCTGACTCTGGTGGCCTGCGGCACGGCGTATTACGCCTGCATGGTTGCGAAATACTGGTTTGAAACCGTGGCCCGGATGCCCTGCGAGATTGATGTCGCCTCTGAATTCCGCTACCGCGAAGCGCCGATGCCCGAAGACGGTCTTGCGATCTTTGTGTCTCAATCCGGGGAGACTCTCGATACGCTCGAAGCCCTGCGTTATTGCAAGCGGAAGAATCAAACGATCCTGTCCATCGTCAACACCATCGAGAGCACCATCGAGCGCGAAAGCGATCTGGTGCTCCACACGCGCGCCGGACCGGAAATCGGCGTGGCATCGACCAAGGCCTTCACGACCCAGCTCGTGACTCTGGCCTGCCTCGCCTTCGCGCTGGCGCGGGCCAGAAAAGTCATCACGGTGGAACAGATGCGAGAAATCGGCGAAGCCTTGCGGCATATTCCCGCGCTGGCGGCGGATATCCTGCAGCATGATGAAACCATCCGCGAAATTGCCGCCGAGATCGCACCCGCGCGTGACGTTCTCTATCTAGGGCGCGGCGCGCTTTATCCGATCGCGCTGGAAGGTGCGCTTAAATTAAAGGAAATCTCCTATATCCATGCGGAGGGCTACGCGGCCGGCGAGATGAAGCACGGTCCCATCGCCCTTATAGATGAAAACGTCCCCGTCGTCGTCGTCGCGCCGGGCCAGGACCACCTGTTCGAAAAAACCGCCTCCAACGTGCAGGAAACCGTAGCGCGCGGGGGAAAAATCTTCCTGATTTCCGATGAAAAAGGAGCGGAGTCGCTGAGAAAATCCAGCACATGGACCGTCACGCTGGGGAACGCACACCCCTTCGTCGCGCCCATTTTATACGCGATCCCGGTGCAGCTTCTGGCCTATCACGCCGCCGTCCTCAAAGGCACCGATGTCGACCAGCCCCGGAATTTGGCGAAAAGCGTGACGGTGGAGTGATCCCCGGCCAGCTTCATTTAAATTTTAGAAAGAACCTTCAAATACCGGTGCAGGCCGCTGCCGCGTTTCTTCTTCGGTTCCCGCTTTTCCGTTTCTTTTTATATCGTCCAACAGCCATTTCATTTCATCAATTTCCTGTCGTTGTGCTCTCAAAATTCTATCCGCCAGGTCACGAACCCGAAGATCCTGAATGTCCGCGCGCTCGCTCGTCATAATGGCGATAGAATGATGCGGGATCATGGCCCTCATATAAGATTCATCCCCCACGGTAATCTGACTTCGCACCAGGAACAGGGCGAGGGCAAACACCAGAACGCTGCCGGTATATATGACCATATTCAGGACCTTGTCCTTATACATCCCGTGCATAAAGCCCAGCATGACAAATGCCATGGTCGCGCCCATGATGAAAGCCATGTAAAGCCGCGTTTCGCTGAAAAATATATGGCCCCACGCATAGCTGTTCAGATACATCAGGCCATACATCAGCGCGGTGGACGTGGCGATCATGGCCGCGAATTTTGAATATTTCATATGACCTCCTTCCTCATGAACGGCTTGCGCAGGAGAAAGGTTCAAAAATATTGTGCTGATTAAAATGTCCGAGAGGAATTCGACAGGAACCGGATATTACGCCGCCTTCAACACCTTCCGCAAATCCGCGAACAGCTTGTTGTTCGCGGCCAGCACGTTACCGGTTTCGACGGGATTTCCCTTTTCGTTGTCCAGATCGCAGACAAAGCCGCCCGCCTCTTTCACGATGATGATCCCTGCGGCAATGTCCCACGCTTTGAGCTCGCGCTCCCAGAATCCTTCATAACGTCCGGCGGCCACATAAGCCATGTCCAGCGCCGCCGCGCCGAAGCGCCGCAGCCCCGGAGAGACCTCCTGCACTGCCCGGTATTCCCGCATGAACACATCCCGCGAGAAGTCAGCCCGGCGTGGCGCGCCCGTCGCGATCGTGGCCAGCATCAGGTCCGCCCGGCCCGAAACACGCAGCCTGCGGCGGCGCATGAAGGCTCCGCCGTTCTTCTCCGCGTGGAACAGTTCATCCTTCACCGGGTCGTAAATGACCCCGGCGATGATCTCCCCCTTATGCTCCAGCCCTATGGAGATAGCCCAGTGCGGAATGCCGTGCAGGAAATTCGTGGTGCCGTCCAGAGGGTCCACGATCCAGCGGTAATCAGGGTCCTTCCCCGGATGCGCGCCGGATTCTTCCATCAAAAAGCCGTAATCGGGGCGCGCCTTGAGCAGTTCGGCATGGATATGCTTTTCCGCGCGCCGGTCGGCGGCCGATACAAAATCCCCCGGCCCCTTCATGGAAACCTGGAGCTGCTCCACCTCTCCGAAATCGCGCAGAAGGGATTTCGCGGCGCGCTCGGCGGCCCGGATCATAACGGTGATGGTGGGAGAAAAAGTGGCGGCCATGGGTGATTTCAATCAATAAGAGAGAGCGGTAGCCCCCCTTCGCCTTTCGGGCTACGGCGGGCACTCCTTCGGCCTAACGGTTCGGTTGTACGCCATCTCCGCTAACGCTGGAATGGCGTAAGCCACCCGAAGCCCGTAAGGGCGAAGAGTGGTGGGCGGTACAGGGATCGAACCTGTGACCCCTTGCGTGTCGAGCAAGTGCTCTACCCCTGAGCTAACCGCCCCCGTTCCGGCAGACAGGAAACTAAGTGCCACTCTTTTCAGGGGATTTCAAGGGTTTTTTCTCTCCTCCGCCAAAAGCCTATGACAAAAGCAAGCCTATTCCTCTTCCGGCTCGTCGTTGCTTTTCTGCTCAACGACTTTTTCCAGCTTCAGGGCGACAAAGCGCACATCCCCCGCCCGGTTAAGCAGAAGAAGCACGGAAGAACGCCCCTCCTGTGCTGCGCCTTCAAAGCTGCGCGCGGCCTCCTTGGGATCTGTTACGGGTTTCTGGTTAATTTCCACGATGACGTCACCCTCCAAAAGCCCCTTCTGGGCGGCTTCGGAGAGGTCTTTCACGCCCCCCACCAGCACACCGTTCACTTCCTTTTGAATGCCGAACTCCCGGCGGACGGGATCGGACAACGCCTTGAGCGTCAATCCGACCAACGGAACCTCGACACCCGCCACAACGGGACCGGGCTCGGGCTCGCCTTCCTCGAAGACACCCTCTTCCTCGGCCTTTTCAAGCTCTCCGACCTTCACCTGGGTCGTATCCTTTTTTCCGGCGCGCCAGTAAAGAATCTCGGCTTCGGAGTTAATCTCGGTCTCGGCCACAAGGCGCGGCAAGTTTCTCATCGCGCTGATCTCCTGACCGTTGAATTCCAAAATGACATCTCCCGCTTTCAGGCCGGCCTTCTCGGCAGGCCCTCCCGGCGTAAGGCTGGCCACCAGGGCCCCGGTTGAATGCTCAAGAGAGAGGCTGTCCGCGATCTCGGGCGTAACACTCTGGATGCGAACGCCCAGCCACCCCCGGCGTGTGTGTCCGTATTTCAATATCTGGTCGACGACCGGCCTTGCCAGCGCGGAGGGGATCGCAAAGCCGATTCCGACAGATCCGCCCGATGGGCTGAAAATCGCGGTGTTGATTCCGATCACCTCGCCCACCAGATTGAACATCGGACCGCCCGAATTTCCACGGTTGATGGAAGCGTCCGTCTGGATAAAGTCGTCATAGGGGCCCGATTGTATATCCCGCTGGCGCGCGGAGACGATGCCCGCCGTCACAGTGCCGCCCAGCCCGAACGGATTGCCGATGGCCAAAACCCAATCGCCCACCCGCAGGACGTCGCTGTCCCCGAAACGCAGCGCCGTGAGCTTCTTGTCGGTCTTCACTTTCAAAACCGCCAAATCCGTTTTCTCGTCCCGGCCCACGACCTCAGCCACCACCGTATCATCGTCCTGAAACGTGACGCGCACTTCCTCAGCGTCGCGCACCACATGATTGTTGGTTACGATATATCCCTTTTCCGCGTCGATGATAAAGCCGGACCCCAGCGAAGCCGGCGGCACAGCGGGCGCGCCGCCGTGCCCATGACGGTCCATGAACTGATCGAAGAAATCTTCGAACGGAGACCCGGGCGGAAATTGAGGGGGCATAGGCATATTCTCAGGCATTTCCTCCATCTTTTGCGTGGAGGCAATGTTGACCACGGCCGGCAGAAGCGCCTCCGCCAGATCCGCGAAACTTCCGGAAGGCCCCAGGGAAAAAGGATTTTTCGACTGCGCCTGAACGCCGGGAGAAAGCGCCGCCCACAGAAGAAGGACGCTCATCAGGAGAACAGGGGATTTCAGGCGCATGGTCTGGGACCTCTTTATTTGTATGAATTCTTGCACAGGATGAATGGACGCAGAACCCCGGTAAACTAGGACGATTGGAAAAGACTGTCAATGGCAAGGCCCCTGAACCCTTTTATTCTGCGCGACACAACCGCCCTCCCGCTTGAGGATGGGGAACACCCGTCGTTTCCGGAAGGCTCAACGCTTCGCCCAGAATACTGCGCACGGCCAGATAGGCAAAGCCCTCCGCCTCCAGGGCGTCTCCGTTCCACCCCAACGCTTCCACGGGCTGAACCGGAAGAGCCAGGGAGCGAGCCAGGGCCTTCATGACAAAACCATTGCGCCGCCCGCCGCCCGTGACAAAAACCGCCTGCGGGCGGCTCGGCAAAAGCTCAAGACCTTTCTTGATGGATTCCACCGTGAAAGCCGCCAGGGTCGCAAGGCCATCCGCCGTCGAAAGGTCCTGAACCCCGAAAACGGCCCATGCGTCACGGTCCAGGGATTTAGGCGTGGGACGCCCGAAATAAGGATGCGTCAGCCAGAGGGTCACAAGCGGCTCACAGACCTTTCCCGCACCAGCCAGCGCGCCGTCCGCATCATAGGGCACCCCGTCCCGCGCGGCGATGAAATCATCCATGAGTGCATTGCCGGGCCCCGTATCGAAGGCCCACAGAGAATCAGGACCGATCCAGCTTATATTGGCCACACCACCGATATTCAAAATGGCGGTGGGCAAGGGAATTTCATCTAGCAAGGCCCGCGCGCGATGATAAAGCGGCAGGAGCGGAGCGCCCTGCCCGCCCGCCTCCACATCCCGGGATCGAAAGTCGTACACCACATCCATTCCTGTTTCCCCCGCCAGCAGCGCCACATCGCCGATCTGAAGCGTGAACCTGTTTTCCGGGTCATGCCGGATCGTCTGACCGTGAAAGCCTATCACATCGGCCTGCGTTCCCAACGCTTTAACCGCCTCAATATGCGCCTGGGTCAAAATCCGTTCCGCCTCTAAAACCTGGGGATGAGTACGCTCCCGCAACCCCAGACAAGCCCGAATGCCTTTCCGCGTCGGCTCGTCATAAGGGAGAGTGTGAAAGGCCAGGGGACGCACATACCCATGCCCATCCGTTTCGATCAGGGCCGCATCCACCCCGTCCAGGGACGTTCCGGACATCAAGCCGATGCTTCTGTAGACTTTTTTCTTTCTCATGCGTATAAAATGCCCGTTATGACGACGTACAAATCCGACTTCCTGAATATCCTAGACGAGCGCGGCTTCATCCACCAGTGCAGCGATTTCGAGGGGCTCGACAAAAAACTCTGCGAAGGGACTCAAAGTGCCTATGTGGGCTACGATCCGACGGGGGCAAGCCTTCATATCGGCCATCTGTTCACGATCATGATCCTGCACTGGTTCCAGCAGGCAGGCCACAAACCCATTACGCTGATGGGCGGCGGGACCGCGCTCATCCCCGACCCCACGCTGAAGGATAAAACGCGCCCCCTTCTTACGCCCGATGAGATCAATAAAAACATCCAAAGCATCCAAGGGGTCTTCTCAAAATTCCTGACCTATGACGGCAGCAAGACCGGGGGGGTCATGGTGAACAACTATGACTGGCTCAAGGAGCTGGATTATATCGGGTTTCTACGCGATATCGGACTGCACTTCACCATCAACCGGATGCTGACATTTGATTCCGTCAGGCTGCGGCTGGATCGCGAACTGCCCATGACCTTTATCGAATTCAACTACATGATTCTGCAGGGCTATGATTTCCTGGAGCTGCACCGCCGTTACGGGACCATCCTGCAGATGGGAGGCTCGGACCAATGGGGCAATATCATCAACGGGGTCGAGCTCGGGCGCAAAAAAGACAACGCCGCGCTGTTCGGTTTGACCGCGCCGCTCCTCATGACCACCTCGGGCCAGAAAATGGGCAAGACGGAAGGGGGAGCCATCTGGCTGAACGCGGACCTGACCAGCCCTTATGACTATTATCAGTTCTGGCGCAACGTCGAGGACGCGGATGTCATCAAGCTTTTGAAAATTTTCACCACCCTCCCGCTGGCCGAGATTAAAAAGCTCGAAACCCTGCGGGGGCAGGACATCAACGAAGCCAAGAAGATCCTGGCCTTCGAGGCCACCCGACTTTGCCACGGCGAACAGGCCGCGCGCGAAGCACAAGACACCGCGCAAAAAGTCTTCGAGCAGGGCGGCGTCGGAGAAGACCTTCCTTCTATGACCATCGCGCGGGAACGGCTGAAAGCAGGCATTCCGGTGGTAGACCTCCTGGTCGAGACCGGCCTGGCCTCCTCCAAGGGAGAGGCGCGGCGTCTGATCCAGGGCGGCGGTGCGCGGGTCAATGACGGGAAAATCGAAAGCACGGAGCATTCCGTATCCGCTTCAGATCTAACGGAAGACAACTACATCAAACTCTCTGCCGGGAAGAAAAAACACGCGCTGGTGCGCGTTTAGCTTTTTTATTTCAGGAATAAATCCGCACTGAAGCGGGAGTGCAGGTCTTTCATTCCATGTATGCCGTCTTTGTCGGGCAGGAGATAAATTCCCTGGATGGCGTGATCCCCATGGAGCGTGTCGCGGGCTGTGTTGAAACGGTGCGCGGTGCTTTCGTCCGGTACGCCCGCGATCATAATAGTGGGTTTGTTCGCCTGACCGGGTGACTTGAAGCTTTTAATTTTTGCAAGCAGAGCCGGGGCGTTCGAGGGAATTTCTGCGTTGTCCTCAAAGGGCAGAACGACATCCCGGTCCGGATAGGCTTTGCGGAGATGATCTGCCAGTTCTGTTTTAAGATTCGGGGCGTTCCGGGCATATTGATCC
>JAIOYC010000086.1 GCA_021741325.1 Alphaproteobacteria bacterium | reverse complement strand
TAGATGGTTCCACCAATTCGAACCCATGATCCGTGACGAGCATCTCTCCGACGGTGCCTTTCACCGGGATTTTCACGCCCTTGTATTTCAGGTGATCAAGCTTGAAGACCTGCGGCGTGGGATTGCCCCATTCATGGTCGCTAAAAGCCGATTAACGGAGAAAACCTCTCCTAGACTGGCAAGGCCCCATTCTTGTTGAGGCACGGCTATAATCGCCTCATATTCCTTCAGATGCTTGCCATCAAAGACCGGCGTCACTTTCTTTAAAAGATTGGAATCACTCATACACCACCCCGCCTATTAGATATCTGCCTGCTTTGAGCGACAATTAAGAGAAAAATTTGGTATATGTCAACAATAAATTGCTTTAAAACTTGAATTTAAGCGCTCATCACCCTATTCATCTGTGCATGACGCATCCGCTCGCCCATATCCGTAATTTCGCGATTATCGCCCATATCGACCATGGCAAATCCACGCTGGCCGACCGCTTGATTCAAACCTGCGGCGGGCTGGAAGCGCGGGAGATGAAGGCGCAAGTTCTGGACAACATGGAGCTTGAGCGCGAGCGCGGCATCACCATCAAGGCCCAGACCGTGCGCCTGTCCTATAAGGCCAGGGACGGCATCGACTATCAGCTCAATTTGATGGACACGCCCGGCCACGTGGATTTCGCCTACGAAGTCTCCCGCTCGCTGGCCTCCTGCGAAGGCTCGCTTCTCGTGGTCGATTCCACGCAGGGCGTCGAGGCCCAGACACTCGCCAACGTCTATCAGGCCATCGAGAACAGCCACGAGATCATCCCCGTCATCAATAAAATCGACTTGCCCGCCGCCGACGTGGAGAAAGTGCGCCAGGAGATCGAGGACGTCATCGGTCTGGACGCCTCCGACGCGGTGCCGGTGTCGGGCAAAAGCGGGATCGGGATCGACGGGCTCCTCGAAGCCATCGTCACGCGCCTGCCCGCGCCGAAAGGCGAACCGGACGCGCCCACCAAGGCCCTCCTCGTCGATTCCTGGTACGATGCCTATCTGGGCGTGGTGATCCTCGTGCGCGTCATCGACGGCACCCTTAAAAAGGGCCAGAAGATCAAATTCATGAACACCGGCGCGGTGCGCGAAATCGACCGCGTGGGGATGTTCACGCCCAAGCACGTCCTCCTGAACGAACTCGGCCCCGGCGAGATGGGTTTTATCACGGCGGCCATCAAGGACATCGCGGATACCAAAGTGGGCGATACCATCACCGACGCCAAAAAACCCTGCGCGGAGCCGCTGAAGGGCTTCAAGCCCTCCGTCCCCATGGTGTTTTGTTCGCTCTTCCCCGTGGATATGGGCGATTACATGAAGCTTAAAGAGTCGCTGGGCAAGCTGCGCCTCAACGACGCGTCCCTGCATTTTGAGGCCGAAAGCTCCCAGGCGCTCGGCATGGGCTTCCGCTGCGGCTTTCTGGGCTTGCTGCACATGGAGATCATCCAGGAACGTCTCGACCGCGAATTCGACCTCGACCTCATCCCCACCGCGCCGTCGGTCGTCTACCGTGTCTATTCGACCAAGGGCGTGATGACGGAGATCTATAACCCCGTGGACCTCCCCGATCCGGTCTATATCGATTATATCGAAGAACCCTGGATCAAGGCCACCATCATGACGCCGGAGGAATATCTCGGCGGTCTTTTGCAACTCTGCCAGGAACGGCGCGGCGAACAGGTGAACCTGACCTGGGCCGGGAACCGCGCCATGCTGGTCTACCGCCTGCCGCTCAACGAGGTCGTGTTCGATTTCTACGACCGGCTCAAAAGCATCTCGCGCGGCTATGCCTCCTTTGATTACGAACTCGACAGCTACGCGAAGAACGACCTCGTGAAGATGCAGATCCTCGTCAACGGCGAGGGCGTGGACGCGCTGGCCATGATCGTCCACCGGTCCCAGGCCGAATACCGGGGCCGCATGCTGTGCGAACGCCTGAAAGACCTGATCCCCCGCCAGATGTTCAAGATCGCCGTGCAGGCCGCCATCGGCGGCAAGGTCATCGCCCGCGAAAGCATCTCCGCCATGCGCAAGGACGTGACCGCCAAATGCTACGGCGGGGACATCACGCGGAAGAAAAAACTGCTGGAGAAGCAGAAAAAAGGCAAAGCCAAAATGCGCCAGTATGGGAATGTGGACATCCCCCAAAGCGCCTTCATCGCCGCGCTGAAAATGGGCGATGAGTGACGGCTTTCTTAACGAGCGCCAGCGATTTTTAGAAAACAGCCATCCCGGACAAGGGAGCGCACGCAATCACCGATCCGGGATCCAGCATGACACTTGCCGCCACAGGCGGCCCTGCTGTATCCTGAAACCATGACCCAAGCCACGATGGAACAATTATTCCCTATTCTGGAAGCCGGAGAACCCGGCGGCCTGCTGGATCAGGCTGAAAGTGCGCTGAGAAGCGCGGGGCAGGAGCCCCTGGCCGATGCTTATTTAAAACTCCAGCAGGATGCAGGCCTCGAACTGAACCCTGAGTTTGACCCGGACGACAGAAGCAACGCCCCCGGCCCGCTATCCGCGGCCCTCTATGCCGCTTACGAGCCCGTAACGACCGAACGTCTCCAATCCGTCATGACCAATGTCCATCAGGCTCTCCCTGCGGGAGATTTAAAAAACGAATTCAAACAATTCATGGACGGCCTCGGTCTGGCCCCGCCCTTCTCCTCTCCTGCCCCGCCGGCTTATCCCGGACCAGGCCAACCTTGACCAGCTCGCAATGACGCAGCAAAAACCCTGGGAACAGCCCCCCGAAAAAATATATGTAAATTACTAACGGTTATGCTATAATCTCCGCATGACGGACATAAAGACCATTACGTATCCAGGATACGATGTAGGGAGGCACCCCACTCTTCGGTCTTGTGGAATTCTTGAAAATACCCGCAACGGCAAACCTTATATCCAGATTTTCCAGACACAGGGAACAGACGCTCATGACCTGCTCATACGCGCCCCCATGATATGCGCGGCTGTTTTAAAACAGGTCCGACCGAGCGAAAATCTGGACTCTGTAGAGTGGGGATACAGCGCCGGGAGCAGCCATACTGACATCTCTTTTGAAAGCAGGCATGGTCATGTAACGGGCATGACCCTCAACAATCATCTCATTACAAGAATTGGCCACGCGCAGCCTCTTGAAAAGTACCAAGCGGCCCTCAACGACCCTCGTGGCTTTATGCATGGGCTGAATGAGGAAGATCCGCTGTTTCAAGGATCCCCGGTCCATCGTGTCGTCGTGCCTCTTCCAAAGCATCCAGCCGGATATATAGCTCTAAAACCTCCAGAGAGGGAGAATCGGGAAGTGGTTTTTGCCGATCCGGAAAAGCTTATCGAATTCTGGGCAAATCAAACTCTGCGGGAAAACAAAGCACAAAATATGGATAATCTTGTCCATATTTATAATGAAAACAAAAAATACATGCCGGGCGATGATAATCCCATCGCGCCTTTTCATTCAACAATCGAAGAAAGTCTTTCGCATCTAAGTCCCGAGATAGGATATCCGGATACCCCCCCAATGGCTTCTTTCTGGCCTGCACCCTCTCCTTCAAAAAAATCTTCAATACTCTCAGGACTTTTCTACAAGGAATCTTCCCGACCGAATGAGATCGCCTTTACGAACGGCAGACACCGCACCTTGAATCTATATAAGGCTGGTGCGCCCTTTGTGCCTATTGATATGTACACACATGAATACACCGAAGAATTCCGGCGAAAATTTGAATGGAAGGGCGAAAAAAATCTCCCTTCTCCCTCAATTGATAAAGAAATACGCCTATAGTTTTTCCGGGTCTTGCGAACGAACCTGTTCGCTCTATATTGCTGAGGACACTTCACAAGGAGATCCCCATGCGCCTGCCCGCCCTCATCCTCACCGCCCTGCTCCTCCTCCCCGCGCCCGCCTTCGCGCAGGACATGAACACGCTGCTCGACATTCCCGACGGCGCGACCATGGTCAATCTGTCCGTGAACGAGCGGGTCGAGGTCGATCAGGACCTCCTGGTGGCCAATCTCCAGATCCAGGCCGAAAACAACGATGGCCGCGCGCTGCAGGACGAGATCAACAAAACCATGAAAAAGGCCGTGGACGCCGCCAAAGCCGCCCCCACTGTCAAGGTCTCCACCCAGAGCTATCAGGTCTATCCCTATGACCAGAACCCCGATCCCAAGCGCGGGGAAAACATCATCCGCAAATGGCGCGGCTCTCAGGAACTCATGCTCAAAAGCACCGATTCCACGGCGCTCCTGAAACTCACGGGGGACCTGCAGGAGATGGGCCTGAACATCACGAGCCTGAACTACACCGTCTCCCCCGAGCTGCTCGAGGAAACCCAGAACAGCCTGCTTGAGGGCGCGCTGCTGAAGCTGAAAACCAAGGCCGACCGCACCGCCAAGGCGCTGGGCAAGAACACGGTGGACCTCCTGAACATCAATGTCGACACCGGCGGCTATTATCCGCAACCCATGATGATGGGCGGCGTGGCAATGGATATGATGAGCGCTAAAGCCGAAATGGCCTCCCCCGTCGCCGAAGCCGGGCAAAGCGAAATCAGCCTGAACGTCAGCGCGCAAGTTTTGATCAAATGATCACACTCTATCCCTATGAAACCCTCGGCCAGGCCGATTACGGCTGGCTGCAGGCGCGCTATCATTTCAGCTTCGGCGACTACCGCAACCCGGACCGCGCACGCTTTGGCATTTTGCGCGTCATCAATGACGACATCGTGCGCCCAGGTTCGGGATTCGACACGCACCAGCACCGCGACATGGAGATCATCACCTATGTCCGCGCGGGCGCCATCACCCACCGCGACAACACCGGCAACAAGGGCCGCACAGAATCTGGTGACGTTCAGGTCATGAGCGCGGGCTCCGGCATCGCGCATTCCGAGCACAACCACGAAAAGGTGGAGACAAGCCTCTACCAGATCTGGATCATCCCCCGCGAAAAGAACGTGAAACCCAGATGGGAGGCGCGCGCCTTCCCGAAAACCCCGGTGAAGGATGCCCTCCCCCTCCTTGTCTCGGGCCGGAAGGAAGACAAGGACAAGGACGCGCTGATGATTCATGCGGACGCGTCGATTTACGGGGGACGGCTGGCCGCCGGCACGACCATCACCCAGCCCGTAAAGGATCAGGGCTATCTCCTCGTCTCTGAAGGCGCCGTCGAAATCGACGGCCAGCCCATGAAACGCGGCGACGGCGCGGAGATCACCGGCGTCCAGAGCGTAAAAATCACCGCGTCCGAGGATTCCGAAATTCTCTTGATCGATGTGGCCCCTTAAAAGCCCTCTCCCTGAGGGAGAGGGCAACGAGGCTTGGTTTTCCGCAGGGAAACCATAGCCGAGTGGGTGAGGGTGTACGCGGCGTAAAGCCGCTCCTCCGCCGTGTCTTCCCTGTGCAAGCGGGGATCTTTTTGGCCCAAAATTGTACTGCAGAGATGGCACAGAAAAAAATTCAAACCACGAAGACACGAAGTTCACGAAGATTTCCTTCTCCCTATATCGTCATCCCGAGGCAAAGCCGAGGGACCCTCCCCGGCATGTTCAGGACAAGATCCCTCCTCGCGTTGCTCGTTCGGGATGACGGTTAAGGAAATCTTCGTGAACTTCGTGTCTTCGTGGTTTAAAAATCTTTCACAAATCCACAAACACGTGCGTCTCTTCCCCTGCACCGGGATGTGTCACTGCGCCGTCCCGCGCCGGGCCGACGGTCTGCGCGTATTTCCACAGCGCCCCGGCATTGTAATTCGTCTTGCGCGGGGTCCAGACCGCCCGCCGCGCCGCCAGCTCCGCGTCTGACAACTTCACATCCAGCGTCCCCTTGTGCGCGTCGATCCGGATCATGTCGCCGTCTTTCAATAGGCCAATCGCCCCGCCGACCGCCGCCTCCGGCCCGACATGACCGATGCAAAATCCCCGCGTGCCCCCGGAAAAGCGCCCGTCGGTGATAAGCGCGACCTTGCCGCCCGCCCCCTGCCCGTACAAAGCCGCCGTGGTCGAGAGCATCTCCCGCATCCCCGGCCCGCCCTTCGCGCCCTCGTACCGGATCACCAGAACCTCGCCCTCCTTATAGGCTTTGTCCTGCACCGCCTTGAAGCAGGCCTCCTCCCCGTCGAACACCCGCGCGGGCCCTTCGAACACCAGATCCTCCATGCCCGCGATTTTCACGATGGCACCCTCCGGCGCCAGATTGCCCTTCAGCACCACCACGCCGCCCGTGGCGTAAATCGGCTTGGACACCGGAAACACCACGTCCTGATCGGGGGGCAGCTTTACATCCTTGTAATTTTCGGCCAGCGTCTTGCCGGTCACCGTGATGCAATCGCCGTGCATATAACCGTGATCCAGCAATTCCTTGATCACCACGCCCACGCCGCCAATATCATAGAGATCCTTCGCCACGTATTTCCCGCCGGGACGCAGATTGGCGATATAAGGCGTTTTCTTGAAAATCTCGCCCACATCGAACATATCAAATTTGATCCCCGCCTCGTGCGCGATGGCGGGCAGGTGCAGCGCCGCGTTCGTCGATCCGCCCGTGGCCGCGACGATGGCCGCCGCGTTCTCCAGCGATTTCAAGGTCACGATATCGCGCGGACGCGGCCCGCCGCTGCGGATCAATTCCACCACCGCGCGGCCCGACGCCTCGGCATATTGATCGCGCGATTCATACGGCGCGGGCGCGCCCGCCGAATGCGGCAACGCCAGCCCGATCGCTTCGCTCACGCACGCCATGGTGTTGGCCGTGAACTGCCCCCCGCACGCGCCCGCCGACGGGCACGCCACGCATTCCAGCTCGTGCAGGTCCGCGTCCGACATCTTGCCCACCGCATGCTGTCCCACGGCCTCGAACACGTTGACCACATCGACATCCTTACCGCGAAACTTGCCGGGCAAAATCGTGCCGCCATACATGAAGACCGACGGCACGTTCAGGCGCACCATCGCCATCATCATCCCCGGCAGCGATTTATCGCACCCCGCCAGCCCCACCAGCGCGTCATAGCAATGCCCCCGCATGGTCAGCTCCACCGAATCCGCGATCACCTCGCGCGAGACCAGAGAGGACCGCATCCCCTCATGCCCCATCGCGATCCCGTCCGTGACGGTGATGGTCGTAAACTCCCGCGGCGAAGCCTTGTTCTCCGACACGCCCCGCTTGACCGCCTGCGCCTGGCGCGACAGCGCGATGTTGCACGGCGCGGCCTCGTTCCAGCAGGTCGCCACCCCCACCAACGGCTGATGGATCTCCTCCTCGGTCATGCCCATGGCATAGTAATAGGACCGGTGCGGCGCGGATTTCGGGCCCTCCGTCACATACCGGCTCACCAGCTTCGATTTATCCCATCCTGCGGGATGCGTGCGATTTTTATCGTTCATGGCGAGATTCCTTTTTCCTGCACCGCTAAAACACACGAATACAGGGATCTTTTCAACCGTCTATATAGGCACCACAGAGACAAGCTCCAGATATTTTGCCGCCGCCCCCAGGTCCCGGCGCATGGCGTGATCCTTCTTCTCC
>JAIOYC010000085.1 GCA_021741325.1 Alphaproteobacteria bacterium | reverse complement strand
GCTGTTCTATGCGTATTCAGCCGACCAGGGAAAGACTTTCTCCGCCCCGCTGAATTTCGGCAACCCCGAAGCGCAGCCGGCGCATCCTTATGTGCACAGCCTGGGCAGCCGCGTCTATCTTGTCTGGAAGGAGTTCGACGGGGAAAACACCTTATATTACGAAGGAAGTTTGGAGGAGATCACTCAACGCAAAGAGACGGATCTGGCACTGCGGGAGGCCAAGATGCATTCGGATCTGGCCAACCGGGCAAAATCTGAATTCCTGGCGAATATGAGCCATGAGTTGCGGACTCCGCTGAACGCCATCATAGGGTTTTCTGAAATCATAAAGAATGAAGCCTTCGGACCTGTGCAACCTGCGTCTTATCTGGAGTACGCCAAGGATATCCATCAAAGTGGCGAACGGCTTCTGGCGGTCATCACGGAAATTCTGGATATTTCAAAAATTGACGCCGGCGAACGCCAGTTGAATGACGGGATTGTGGATTTGGCGTCTGTTATAGAAAGCTGTCTTATCCTCCTGGGTCCGAAAATCGAAAGCAGCCGGATGCTGGTTTCTTCGGATCTGGATTCCACGCCCCATGTAATCGGAGAGGAATTGGCCATCAAGCAGATTCTCATGAATCTTCTTTCCAACGCGATTAAATTTACGCCTGCGGGCGGGCATGTGAGCATTTCCTCCAGCCGGGAGCCGGACGGTTCTCTTCGCGTGTCGGTGACGGATACAGGGGTTGGGCTGGATGAGGGCGAAATCAAAAAGGCGCTTTCGCCTTTCGGGCAGGTTCATAATGAATTGAGCCGGAAAAATTCAGGAACGGGATTGGGGCTTACCCTCGCAGACGCGCTGGCAAGATTGCATGGAGGGCGGCTTGAGCTGTTTTCCCAAAAGGGAATAGGGACAACGGCCACTTTTGTGTTGCCGCCGGGCCGGGTGACGGTCAAAATATCCTCCAAGCCCACAGAGCCACGAGAAGGCAAGATCCCTTCCTAAACTGAAGAGATATGGTGTCTCAGGTTATCGCCTGTCAATAAGGGCTTCGGCCTCCTCTCTGGCGAAGGATAAAATAATACGAAATGTATCGTATGAAAATCCCGCCCGCGCGAACATGCCCAGAGCCTTTTTATTGGAAGGCTCGTTATCTTCTATTTCTGCCGGTGCGAAAGGCCCGATTTTCTTTTTGCGAGCCAGACGGAGGGCCGCCTGGATTTCTCCTGAATGCATGCCGGATTGCTCTTCTATTTCCTTCAGGAGCGAGAGGGTTTTTTGAATAAGGTCACGCTCTATTCCCTTGCCTTGAAGCTTTGCGGCTATGGCACGTTCTGAACGGCCTTGCCGTCGGAGAGACTCCGCAAGGCCGCGCGCGTATGATTCATCGCCCAGAAGTCCGGCGCGCTCAAATTTTTTTATGAGCTCTTCCAGAAGCATGGCGCAGGCAAGCGCGTCTTGATCTTTGTGATACGCGCAAGATCGTTTTATTTTTCGCAGCATCACGGTACGGAATTGTTCCCTGCTGGCGGCAAAGCGTTGCAGATAGTAAAGTCCAGCGTTGTGAAGGTAATCTGCGGTGATCCGCCGGGGTGTTCTCTTTTTTTGTCGCGCACCGTCGGGGGAGAGGGGATCTGGATGCGTCATGCCCGCCGTCCTTTCTGGGAGACCTAGCGGTCGAAACTGCTCAGCTTCCCATTATAATTTTTAACGAATTCAACCATCTGGTCTGATGGAACGGGCCGGCAGTAACGGTATCCCTGGGCTTCGTCGCATCCCTCGGCCAGAAGGAAGGTCTCGTGCTCCTTGGTCTCTACTCCCTCCGCAATGACCTTGAGGTTCAGGGAATGACCCAATCCCACGATGGTGCGCGCTATGGAGGCGTCGTCGCTGTTGTTGAGGGCATTGCGGATAAAGGACTGATCGATCTTGAGACGGTCGATTGGAAATTGGCGCAGGTACGACAAAGAGGAATAGCCGGTTCCAAAATCGTCGATGGCGAGTTCTAGCCCAAATTCATGCAGGCGCTTGAGAGTTTCGATGGTATGGCGCACATCATCCATGAACACGCTCTCTGTGACCTCTAGCTCCAGTCGTCGGGGGTCCAGGCCGGTATGGGCGATAACCCGCTCCACGTGCAGGACAAGGTCGCTTTGGCTGAATTGCGCCGCGGAGACGTTCACGGCAATCCGGATGTTGATATCGTGCAGATCTTCCCAGGATTTAGCCTCGGCGCAGGCCGTGGAAAGCACCCATTCTCCTATGGGTACGATGAGTCCGGATTGTTCCGCCACTGGAATGAACTCGGCGGGGGATATGAAGGTACCGCCTTCCTTGCTGTTGTTGGGTTTCCACCAGCGTAAAAGGGCCTCGGCGCCGATAATCCGTCCCGTGGTCAGATCCAGCTGGGGCTGGTAATAAAGATCCAGCTGCTTGCGTTCCAGCGCGTCGCGCAGGTCCCGCAGGAGCTGGAAGCGCTGTTGAACCGCGCGGTCGAAATCCTCGGAATATTCCTTGATCATGTCCCGGCCGTCTTCCTTGGCCCGGTTAAGCGCAATGTCCGCGTTTTTCAAGACATGATCGGGATCCAGCCCGTCATCCGGAAATGTCGCTACCCCGACCGACACGCGGACCTGGAAGTCTTCGCTGAAGACCCGGAAAGGCTCTGAGCGGATAACCTGGACTATTTTTTCCGCCACCATGCGCGCAGTTTTTATGTCCTCGTCCAGTTTCAGCGTCACTGCGAATTCGTCTTCGCCCGTGCGTGAAACCATGGCGCGCTCAGGCAGGGCGGCCCTGAGGCGTTTCCCCACGGCGCGCAGGATTGCATCACCCACATTGTGCCCCATGGAATCGTTTATGTCCTTGAAGTGATCCAGGTCCATGGTCACGATGGCGAAACGCTCCAGCTCCGAATCGCCCGCGGCCCGCATTTTTTCCGTCAGGGTCTGGAGAAAGAGCGTGCGGTTGGGCAGACCGGTCAGGGTGTCATAGTAGGCAAGTTTATGAATTTTATTTTCAGCCGAGCTTTTGATTTGCTGAATATTTTCCGCGTTCTGACGGATCAGAGCCTGCGTGAGCGCGATCGTGCCCCCGATTTCATCATGGGCGTCAAAGGGAGAGTCCTGAATGCTCGGATTTTCCGGATTTCTTGAAGCTTCCAGGAGATTCCCCCGCATGAATAAAATGGGCTCCAGAAGCCAGCGCCCCATGGCCAGCATGAGAACGGACGTCACGAACGCCGACATCAGAAGCATGATCTGAATAGTCTGGCGCACGAATCCGATCATCTGCGTTTGCACGCTGGAAGAATCCAGCCGCGCCACCATGATAAAAGGGCGATTCAGGTCGTTCGACCGGAAGACGACGTCATAGGTGCGCCCATCAGGACTGCGCCGGCTCTCGGGGATGTTATAGCGGTCCGTGAGCTGAAGGGCGGGCGGCTCGCCGTAAATTTTTATAAGATCAAGCTGGCTGGAGTAAACGGTCAGCCCATTGATAGCCGTGGTGGAGATGAGGCGATCTGCGTGGGCGTCCGATACGGGCGAGGACAAAAGATCTCGCACGGAAGGATCGATGGCCGGGGTGAGCGCAGAGCGGCCCACCTCACGGAGCTGATCCAGGCGCTCTTGCTCGAAGGTTTTAAGCTCGAAATTCAAGATGGCGGCCTGGACAGTCAGGATGGTCAAGAACGCCGCCAGCGTGATACGCCAGCTAATCCGGCTTTTCCAGATTTGCGCCGGAGAAGAGGAAAAGGTGTTTTGGAAAAGGGAAAGTCTGGATTTTTTATGATCCTGCTTCACGAGGGGCTCTTTCCGGTGATAAAGATGCACAGGCGCTCATTATTCCTCATGTGCTGAGGTCTGTACAGAGCGTCCTTGAATAAAGTACACACAACGGCTCCGGATTAGGCGCGCCTAGAAATCATCAGCGGAAGTTACCATCATGAAAACGGATATAATGCTTTCCCACCCCGCCGCGCTGTGCAACACTGTCCGGCGAATTGCCCTGCAGGCGGGCGAAATAACGCTTATGCATCGCGATGATGCAGGCCATGGAGACGGGCCCGGCAGCGGGATCACCCGGAAGGCGGACGGTTCGCCCGTCTCTGCCGCGGACCGCGAGGCGGAAATTTTCATTGAGCGCGCCCTGCGGGAGATTTTACCCGATATCCCCATGATCGGAGAGGAATCGGTGGCGGAAGGCCGCGCCCCTGCCTTGGGGGGTTCTGAATATTTCTGGCTTGTGGACCCGCTGGACGGCACACGGGAATTCATTCAGGGAGGCCCGGATTTTACGGTGAATATTGCGCTGATCCATAATGCTTCTCCGGTGCTGGGCGTGGTCTATGCGCCCGCGCTGGGAATTTTATATGCGGCCCATGGCGAGGGAACCGCCGTACGCTGGTCCGAAGATACGGGCAAGGACCGATCCATCCGGGTGCGCCCCCCCCCGGAGGAAGGGCTTACGGTGGTGGCCAGCCGTGGCCATGGAAGCGCGGACCGGCTGGAAAAATTTACATCCCAGTTTAAAATCTGCAAGACCTTGCGCCGGGCCAGCTCCCTGAAAATCTGTGCGGTCGCGGAGGGAAAGGCTGATCTTTATCCGCGTTTCGGTCCCACCTGTGAATGGGACACCGCGGCTGGTCAGGCCGTTCTGACGGCGGCAGGGGGAAGTCTGACCGATACGGATGGGCGCGTATTGTTTTATGGGCGCGGAGGCCCTGCCTTTCTCAATCCGGATTTCATCGCCGCGTCTTTTTCGTGGTGGGAAGAAGAGAGTGCGCAGACCGACTTGACGGGAAGCTGATTTCTCCTCTAATCATGACCGTATGAAACAAAAAACCCTGATTCTTTTGGTTGTCGTTTGTCTGGCCCTTGCCGGGGGCGCGGCCTTTTTCTTTCTAAAGTCGTCGGACCCGTCTATCGGAAATACTGCGGTACCGGTTGTTTCCCAATCCGGCTCCTCGTCCGGTGCTCAATCCGCCGCCGGTTCGAACGACTCCGTCGGGCAGGCATGGTTCGTACGTTGCAATCAGGAGTCTCCTGAGAATGTGACTGCCAAGAGAGGAAAATGCGAGGCTTTTCAGCGTCTCGTTGTTAAAGAAAGCAAGAAGCGGCTGGCGGAATTCGCGATCGGTTTTCCCGATGATAAGGCGGAAGCGCGCGGTATCGTTGTTCTTCCTTTGGGGATCCTTCTTCAGGCCGGCGTGGAAATGAAGATTGACGAGGGCCGGTCCTTCAAGTTCGACGTTCGTTATTGCGACAACGGAGGATGCTACGCCTATCTTAACCTGACGCCGGAAATTCTGGACATCATGCGGGGCGGCACCAAGGCGACATTGAGCTTTATGTCCGCCAAGCCCCAGACCGTGAATGTCGAGATGTCGCTGGAAGGATTTGGGAAGGCGCTGGCCGAGGTTTCGTAGACTCTGACGGATTACGCCTCCAGCAAGGCGGAAGCGGCCATTTTCTCCAGCGTGTTTTTCAAAAGTTTTTCCAGAATTTTCTTTTGTTCCGGGCTCTCCGTTACCAATTCGCCCTCGTGCCGGATGGTTAAATTGTCTTTTTTAATTTGCGCGCTCATCTCCTTGAGGAGAGTCTTCATGTCTCTGGTCCCGTCCAGGAATGGCAAAAGGGTTTTTGAAAATAAGTCGACCGGCGCGGTCTCTCTCAGCATCGTCGTAACGCGATGGACACCCGGCGTGGCCGCCTGCAACCGGGCTAGGCGAGATGCGCGAGGTTGCGCGGAGACGCTTTGAACGAAAGCTGCGCTTCCTTTATGAAGCGATATAAGCCGGCGTAGCGCAAACGGGAGAATATTTTTGAGCAAAATCTCGGTAATGGTGTGTTTGTCAGGGGTTTTTTGTTCCTTCATCAGGGCCGCAATCAGGGTATCCGGGGCAACAGGGTTGTTTCCGAAGGATAAAAGCGTCCGCAGCATAGAGATCGTGGCCACATCCTGTGTGCTGAAAGTCTGGTTTCCGCCTTTGCCCCGAAAACTGGTGGAGACGCCCTCTTCTGGATCGGGAACAGATTCATACTCCGCGCGCCAATAAAACTTCAGGGCCACGTCCAGCGTGATGCTGCGGCTCAGGGTTTTTGTATTGTCTGTCCGGGTAATGATGGAGTGGCGAAATCGCCGATTCGTCAAAAAGTCGATGTATTGTTCCTGCCGTACGACATCCTTGATCTGGGCAAGGGTTTCCCGGACTTTCTGATTAAAATTTCCGATATACATCGTCGAGAGGGTTGTATCTCCGACATAGGATAAGCCGTGAGCCTGAAGCATATTGGCGAATTCATGCAAATAGAACTGATGATTCTCCGCTTCCAGATGGTCGTGGAATAAATACGAATCATTTGTTTTTCCTAAAATGCTCCGTTCTTCATCAATGATTTTCTTATAGGCATTGTCCGCGCCGGGGGCGTTGTTATAGAGAAAATTGAGAAGGGACTTGGCCTCATGAATTTTTTGCGCGGGGTCTTTAAAGTTCTTCGTGTGATAGATCATCATCTCCCGCAGGCTTTTGACGGCGCTCCAGCCCGGCAGGGTGTTGTAGCTGATCAGGGCCAGGCCGTTTGTGGACAGATGCGCCCCGCAAAGGCGGAAAATCTCGTTCCGCACGGGTTCCGGCACCCAGGAAAGAACGCCGTGACATATAATGTAATCGAATGGCCCGTGTTTTTTTAAATCTTCCCCGGCCTTCATAATGTCTTGCCTTATGAAATCTATATTCCGGATGTCCAGGGCGTCCCGTTGCTGAAGGGCTGTGTTGATTTGTTCGCCGGAAATATCAATCCCAACGCACACCGCCTCTGGATAGGCGAGGGCAAACGGAATCAGGTTACCGCCGCTTGCGCAGCCGATCTCCAGAACCCGGCAGGCAGAAAGGGGGGGCGGTGAGAGATTGAACAGCGAAGCGATCACATGCAAATGATCGGGATGCGTGTGCGGGTAAACATAACTTTCATAGGGAACGCGGTTATAGGCATCCTCTTGTTGTTGAGCTTGCGCGATTTTAGGATTTTTCAAGGAGCTCATACTATTTCATTCCACAATGATTAAAGAAGGATTTTTAAGCAGTACCTTGCAAAGAAACTCCGTGGCAAGTGAGAGTTAAGGTGTGTGGTAAAAAAACAACATAAAAAAGCCGCTGTGATTTTTTTAAAAAAGTCCCTTGGCGGGAAGGTCTGATGCTGGTAAAACTGACGCTGCAATTCTACCCGGAGTTGTCGATATTTTTTCATATCCCTTCGGGGAGTCTGAGTTTCGCCCTTTTAATCATGTAACAGGAGAGAAAAACATGAAAGCTTCCGATCTTAAAAAACTTCTTTTGGCCGGTACGGCACTTGTCGCTGTGGGATCTTTTTCCCCGGCAGCTAAAGCAGCTGACGACGAAGTGACCACGGGTACGACCCTTCTGAGCACCATGACATCCGGCACAGACAGTATCGTGGATTTGGCCGATGGCGCTGACTCGGAGACATACGATCTGAATGGAGCAAGTTTCACTGCCGGTACGGACGGCGCTGCGGAAGGTATCGAGAGCGATGCAACTGGCGGTACCGACGCATCCAGTATCTTTATCACGAACACATCCGCAACGGCGGCCACATTTACGACCGTGGACGATGCGGGCGGCGCGGCAATCTCCATGCTGGGCGGCACCACGGCG
>JAIOYC010000084.1 GCA_021741325.1 Alphaproteobacteria bacterium | reverse complement strand
TCCCGGAAGGGGAGATTGAAAAGACAACGGACGTTGTGCGGTCGGTCATGGAAAGCGCCGGCAACACTGCGGGGATTACAATCTCAGTCCCTTTGACCGTCGAGGCGGGCAAGGGGCCATCCTGGGCCCAGGCGCATTAAAGCCTACTTCATTCCGGGAGCGCCGAGGGTCGCTTTAATATCGTTGACGGTTCCGGCCACGACGTCGTTGGCGTAGGTGGCGGCTGTGTTAAACAGGCTTGATAGAACGCTCATGGGGCACCCCTTTTGTTGTTTTTGTATTGTTAAGACAACAATATCAGATTCAAGGAGGCAATACAAAAATCTGCCTTATCTGACTGATACATATAGATTCTCTTTTTCATTTTTCCAAAGAGAATCGGAGCGCGATTCTACCGGATGATTTCAGGCAAGCAGGCTGTAACTCAAAATCTTGTAACACAGCTTCGCCGCCAGAAAGTCACAGGCATGGAGATTGGGACGGGGGGCCAGCTCCACCACGTCGGCGCCGGCGATTCTGGCATTTTGGGACACGGCGGAGATGATCTCCATGGTCTCATCCCAGAACAGACCGCCGGGCTCGGGCGTGCCGGTGGCGGGGATCATGGAGGAATCAAACCCGTCAATATCGAAGGTCAGATAGACGGGTCCAGGGCCCACGGCCCGGACGATCTCGGAGATTTTCCAGTTTTTCTTGTCCTTCGCCCAGAAAATATCAATGCGATCTTTATGGGCTTCGAGGAAGGGGATTTCCTCCGCCGAGATATTTCGGATTCCCACGGAGACAAGCCGCACATTCTCGTGATCCAGACAGCGCCTCATGGCGGCGGCGTGAGAGTAATGTTCTCCACCGTAGCCGTCGCGCAGATCCGCGTGGGCATCGAATTGCAAAATGGTGAGGTTTTGATTCCGCCGCGCGAAAGGCCGGATGGCTCCGGCGGTCAGGGAATGCTCTCCGCCCAGAACAAGGGGAAATTTTCCGGATTCCAGAACGCTCTCCACGATGTTTTCAAGCTGGGTCAGGGCCTTCGTCAAAGGCCGCGCGATTTTGGGCGCTTTGAGTGTGGCCACGCCATAGGCGCGGTAAGCCTCACGCCAGAACACTTCGTCGAACATCTCAAGCTGGGGTGAGGCATCGAGAATAGCCTGGGGGCCTTTGGCCGTGCCGCCGCTGTAGCTGACCGAGGATTCCAGTCCAAAGGGTATAATGACCGCGCGAGCCTGCTCCGGCGGGCAGATTTCCGAACGCGGCAGGCCGAGAAAGGCTTTTTCGGAAGAAAGATATGAGAGCATGATGTGGTTATACTTGAAGTTTTACGTCGTGCAAGTACAAGTAATGGGGAGAGGGATTCCGGTGATGGGATTTCTACATTTCCGGATCCTCACAAAGTAAAAACAGATCTCAGAATAGGAAATACCCATGAAAAATATAGCTTTTCTGACAGCTTTTATCCTTCTTTCTTCTTTTTCCCTGTCTTCCTGCGCGAACACGGCGGACGGGCTGGGGCAGGACATGGAACAAGCGGGACAGAATATCCAAAAGACGTTTTAATCTCGTTGGTTTCATAGATGAGACGCTGTTTTCCTCGCGGTAGCGCGAGGAGGGGGCTAGTGTTTCTTGGAAGACGGGGAGGGGGCTTCATTCAACGGCAGGCTCCAGCTCAGGGCTGAGGCGAGACGGTGCCGTATAATTTTCTTTTGTTCATCAGTATCCCCAACAGACGCTAGAATTTTTGTAAAGTCGATCTGCACGACGGGATTATTCTTGTCGAAGATCGTATAGATCTGCGTACCGGGGGTTTTTTCGACGTTGTAGATCTTTTCATCGTACCGGATCAGGAAATCCTCGTTTTTGACCGGATAAAGCAGAAATTCCCGTCCGTCCGTGCGGATGGTGTCCGGATGTGCAAATTGCTGGGAGAGACAAGTTTACCTTCCTGCTGATGCGAGGAGGCGGATTTTGGAGAGGAGCACGCGGCGAAGAGCGCGCTGAGAGCTACCGCATATAGAATCGACTTTTCCATTATCCCTGTACTGTTTATGTAATATTTTTTCCAAGTTTCGCATAGTTTTTCTCATTTTTCAATATTATCGAAACATTCCAGGGATTCCGTGGCTTTCAGAGTAAATGTTAAGAATTTGTTAACTATTAACCCCTATAGTTAATATAGAGTAAACATAAGAGAAATATGATGGGAATTGACGCTATCCGCGCAGGAGCTCTCTCTTCTAGTTTTAATCTGTATGCGGGGTATTTTGATACGCATGGCGATCCGGAAAAAGACCGGACAATCCATCTGGAAAAATTCCCTGCCCCCAATGGTTCCGAGTCTGTGAGGGCTTTTTGGGAGGACGTCAACGAAACCAGAATGGTCTATCACCGCATAGGACCGGCATTGGAATCCGAGACGACGATTCGTATACCTGCCGGAACGGAGCCCAACAACGTGGGTTTCACAAAAAAATCCGCAGAGGAAAGCGCGTTTGTTCGACGCTACGGAAACAAACAATCGGAGCCCTATCAGCACAACCAAGGTTATGAAACCATTACATTCGACCTGGATAAAAGCGAGATCCGCCCGGAATTCGGGGAACGGCTGGACAGGGTTGCCGCCTATCTGAAAGCCAATCCTACGGCACGGGTGGATATCACCGGCCATACCGATAAATCGGGGTCGGATAAATACAATATGGGCCTCTCTAAGGCGCGGATGGAAGCTACACGGGATTATCTGAGTGAAAAGGGGATCCCCCTTGCACAGATGAAGTTCACCGGAGATTACAGAGGTGAGAACAATCCCGCGGTTTCTACGCCGGACGGCATAGCGATGGAGGCTAACCGGCGCGTGGAAATCGGATTTGTTTATAATGATCCGGCTCTCAATCCCAAGGTCGTGCAAAATTACCTCTTTACCGAGGATTCCGCGGCAGATCGGCACTTCAGCTCGGCGCTGAAAAATGGTTCCGGCGCTCTGGGAGAAGCCAGTTTTACCTTTGACGGCGGGATACATACTCCTTTGAGAACTTACCTCAGCGCCGAAAATATCTATGACCAGAGATTTTATATTCAAAATTCAGAAGGATTACAGGCCGTTGGAGCGCGCTTCGATCCGGATACAAAGGAATTGACCCTGATGAAGACTGAAAACGGCATGGCCCAGCCCATCGCCATCATTGAGATCGAGACCTCAGGAAAGATCGACCCGGCCAAATTGAAAATCGGGGTTTTGGGGCCTGGAGATCAAGAGACCCCCATCCCCCTGAGCGCCAACCAGTTGATTCGGAAGATTGATCTTGAAACAAGGGGGGCGGCTATGTCTATAGGCGCCGCGCCGGTGCAGACTTTGGGCCTGTGAATCTGGAACGGGCTAGGCAGGGCAAGAATCTCGTGATCGTCATGCTCTTGTTTCCGCCTGACTTTGTGTTAAAAATCCTCCGATGCTCAAGGACCTCATCGCCCGCCGCCGCACATTCGCGATCATCTCCCACCCGGACGCGGGAAAGACGACGCTGACTGAAAAGCTGTTGCTGTTCGGGGGCGCGATCCAGCTCGCGGGGATGGTCAAGGCCAAGGGCGACCGCCGCCGCGCGCGTTCGGACTGGATGAAGGTGGAGCAGGAGCGCGGGATTTCCGTGGCGTCTTCCGTCATGACTTTCGAGAATGGCGGGATCACGTATAATCTGCTGGACACGCCGGGCCACGAGGATTTCTCGGAGGACACGTACCGGACGCTGACCGCCGTGGACAGCGCGATCATGGTTCTGGACGCCGCGAAGGGGATCGAGACGCAGACCTACAAGCTGTTCGAGGTCTGCCGCCTGCGCGATATTCCCATCATCACCTTTATCAATAAGATGGACCGGGAAGGGCAGGAGCCCTTTGACCTGATGGACGAGATTGAAAACAAGCTGCAGATGGAGGTCACGCCCGCGAGCTGGCCCATCGGCATGGGCCGGGATTTCCGGGGCTGTTATGATTTGCTGAACGATCGGCTCTTCCTGTTTGAACGGAGCAAGGGGGACGTTCTGAAGGAGTCCGTGGCCTGCACGGGGCTGGACGATCCGAAGATCGACGAATTTTTGCCAGCCGAGCAGGCGCAAAAGCTGCGCGAGGATATCGCGATGGTGCGGGGGCTCTGCCCGCCCTTCGAACGGGAATCGTATCTGGCCGGGCATATGAGCCCCGTGTTTTTCGGGAGCGCCGTGAATAATTTCGGCGTGCGCGAATTGCTGGCGGGCATCGGAACCTTCGCGCCTCCGCCGCGTGCCCAGAAAACGGCCCAGCGGATGGTAGAGCCGACGGAGAGCAAGGTCAGCAGCTTTGTCTTTAAAATTCAGGCCAACATGGACCCGAAGCACCGCGACCGCATCGCCTTCATGCGCATTTGCGCGGGAAAATTCCGCAAGGGCATGAAGCTCAAGCATGTGCGCACCGGCAAGATGATGACCATTCATTCGCCCCAGTTGTTTCTGGCGCAGGACCGTGCCAGCGCGGAGGAAGCCTTTCCGGGCGATATTATCGGCCTGCCCAATACGGGCGGGATCCGGATCGGGGATGCGTTCACCGAGGGGGAAAATCTAGAGTTCGCCGATATCCCAAGCTTCGCGCCCGAGCTGATGCAGCGCGCGCGCGCCGAAGACCCGCTGAAGGCCAAGCATCTGGGCAAGGCCCTGGAGCAGCTGGCGGAGGAGGGCGCGGCTCGCGTGTTCAAGCCCCTCATGGGCTCCGACTGGATCGTGGGCGTGGTGGGCGCGCTGCAATTCGACGTGCTCACCGACCGTATCCGCACGGAATACGAAGTGCCGGTGAAATTCGAGGCCACGGCGCTGTACACGGCACGATGGCTGTTCGCGGATGACGCGCGGATTTTAAAGGATTTCGTGGATTCCAACCGCGGGGCGCTGGCCCACGATCATGACGGCGATCCGGTGTTTTTGGCGCGCAACGCCTGGCACCTGGAAGACGCGATCAGCAAGAACAAGGCGATCCGATTTGAATCGGTGAAGTAGATTTTGCGGTTTGAAGCTGTGAAACAAATCAAACCGCTTTTTTGATTCCGCGTTTTTTGGAGCCGCTGTAGTCCAGCTCCGGGATGGGTCTGACGCGCTTGGAGGTGAAATATTCAACCGCGGATTTCAAGGCGTCGTCCATCTGGGGCGCGAGAATAGGCCGTTGGGTCATGCGCTCCGCCCGGAAATGGGACATGGCTCCCAGCGCTTCCATATGGAAGGAGTGACGCCCCAGATTGTTCAGAGGATACCACAAGGTTCTATCATGGCCCCGAAGCCATACAAACTGAGCGGGCGCGAGGACGCCGCCCTCATCCCGGCCGAATTTGAGCGCGCCCAGAAAAGCCGTCGTGACGAAGGCGTGTTTGTTCATCTCTTCCAGCGTGTTCGCGGAGAGTTTTTTATCGGCCAGGATGGCTCTGGCTTCCCGCAGTAATTTACGGTCCTGGCGCAGGTTCAATCCGTGCTCGAAGCTCCAGCAACGCGCCAGACGACCGAGGATCTCATCTGAATCCACTCGTTTTCGTGAGGCCTTGAGGCAAAACGCAGCCAGCAAAATCTGTTGATAGGGTTTCAGATGCTTGATTCCCCGCCACGGCGCCCCAAGCTGCTGGCGGAAGACCCGGGCGGCCGCGAGAGTATCCACCTTGCCGTCGGGGACGGGAATGCTGTTGTAGGCCACCCATTCTTCCGGGCCCAGGGCTTCGGCGAAAAGCGGAAGCTCTGCAGGAACGGGTGTACCAGGCGCGCGGGGCGGCTGTTTCGAGGGATTGAATTTTACAAAGGGGGAAATAACGGCAAAATTCGAGGCTTGCCGGGCGATCAGCCCCTCCAGCCCGAGAGTGCGCCGGTATTGCGTCTGGGGACCCCGGAAAAGACACCAGAGCGCGGCCAGACTAAAGAGGATCGTCAGAAAAATCTTGTAGGGCTGAAGTGCAAGGGCGGTGAAATATGCCATGTGCCCGTAGTTGAGCTCCTCGGCGTTCCAGCGCGGTGTATCCCGAAACCCCCGGGCCCAGCTGACCGGTTGGCCGTCATACTGAACGGTGTAATCGTCGCTCCAGATGAACCAGGACGCCAGCCACATTTCCCCGTAGCGGAGCCAGCGGACAAGATTGCGGATTTCACTATCGAAGTAAAACCATACAAGCATGGAGAGGACAAATGCGATGAAGACAAAAATCCCCCAGGCGATGGCATAATCGTGCGACGTGTTCTTGCCTTTGTCCGACATGGCTTTGGATCCGGATCAGCGCGGAAGCGCGAGTGAAAACAGAGTATTCATCTTTTCAGAATAGCAGAAAAGCCGCCGGGAAACCAGCGAGCGGCTTTCGCCATCCCCAGAAGCGGGAGCCTATCCCGCCCGGGCCTTTTTGCCCTTGAAGGGCAAGGTTTTGGCCTTGCCTTCGCGGATCGCGGCCTGCGCCGCGGCCAGCCGCGCGATCGGCACCCGGTAGGGGGAGCAGGACACGTAGTCCAGGCCCGTTTTCTCGCAAAAGGCGATCGAGGCCGGGTCGCCGCCGTGCTCTCCGCAGATGCCGAGCTTCAGGCCTGAGTTGGCGGCCAGTCCGCCCGCGCAGCCCATTTCGATGAGTTTCCCGACGCCATCCACATCGAGGGTCGTGAACGGGTCGCGCTCATAGATTCCCTTGGCCACGTAATCGTGGAGGAAATTCGCCGAATCATCCCGGCTCATGCCCAGGGCCGTCTGGGTGAGGTCGTTGGTGCCGAAACTGAAGAAGTCGGCATCCTGCGCGATCTCCCCGGCGGTCAGGGCCGCCCGGGGCAGCTCGATCATGGTTCCCACCAGATAAGCGATGCTGCGCCCTTGTTCCTTAAAGACGGCCTGCGCGGTGTCATCCACGATTTTGCGCATCAGGGAGAGTTCCTTGCGCGCGCCGACCAGCGGGATCATGATCTCGGGCAGGGCGGTTCCGCCCGCCTGGAATACACCCTCGAAAATGGCGCGGGCCTGCATCTCGTAGATTTCCGGATAGGTGATGCCCAGGCGGCAACCCCGGTGACCCAGCATGGGGTTCATTTCCTTCAGGTCCGCAAGTCTGCGGCGCACCATCGCCTTGTCCAGCCCGGCTGCCTTCGCGAAGGCGTCGATATCGGAATCTTCATGGGGCAGGAATTCGTGCAAGGGCGGGTCGAGCAGGCGCACCGTGACCGGCAGCCCGTCCATGATCGCGAAGATCTCGGCGAAGTCGGCTCTTTGCGCGGGAAGAATTTTACCCAGCGCCGCGCGGCGTTCCTTTTCGGTGGAGGCGAAGATCATCTCCCGCACATTCTGGATGCGCTGGGGGTCGAAGAACATGTGCTCGGTCCGGCAGAGGCCGATGCCCTCGGCGCCGAATTCCCGGGCGGTGCGGGCATCCAGAGGCGTTTCAGCGTTGGCGCGCACCTTCATGCGCCGCCGGGCGTCCGCCCACGCCATGAGGGTTCCAAATTCGCCTGACATGGTGGGCTGAATGGTGGAGACCGCGCCCGCCATGACCTCTCCGGTGGAGCCGTCGATGGTCAGGATTTCGCCTTTTTTGATGATGCGTTGGCCCACGCGAAGCACGCCGGCTTCCTGGTCGATATGGATTTCTCCGGCGCCCGCCACGCAGGCCTTGCCCATGCCGCGCGCCACAACGGCGGCGTGGCTGGTCATGCCGCCGCGGGAGGTGAGAATG
>JAIOYC010000083.1 GCA_021741325.1 Alphaproteobacteria bacterium | reverse complement strand
GGCCTATATCGCCGATGTGGGCCAGAAGGAGGATTTTAAAGCCGCCAAGGAAAAGGCGCTTAAAATCGGGGCGTCGAACGTCTATATCGAAGATCTGAAGGAAGAATTCGTCACCGATTTTATCTTCCCGGCCTTCAAGTCGCAGGCTGTGTACGAGGGGCGCTACCTGCTCGGCACCTCCATCGCGCGGCCCGTCATAGCCAAGCACCAGATCCGCATCGCCGAGAAGGAAAACGCGGCCTTTGTTTCGCACGGCGCAACCGGCAAGGGCAACGATCAGGTCCGGTTCGAGCTGGGATATTACGCGCTCAAGCCCGATATCAAAATTCTGGCGCCCTGGAAAATGCAGGAATTCCTGGACCGTTTTCGTGGGCGCACGGACATGCTGAATTATGCCGACCAGCACGGCATACCTGTGACCGCCACGCGCGCGAAGCCTTATTCAGAAGACGACAATCTTCTGCATATCTCCCACGAAGCGGGCATTCTGGAAGATCCCGGCGCGCCCTGCGCCGAGGAAATCTATTCCCGCACGGCCTCGATCGAGACGGCTCCCGATACGGCGGATATTATCTCCATCACCTTCCGGGACGGTATTCCGGTCAAGGTTGAAAATCAGGCGGACAAGCGCACGGAGACAAAACCCCTGGCCTTGTTCACATACCTGAACGAACTGGGGACCAAGCACGGGATAGGGCGTCTGGACATGGTGGAAAACCGCTTTGTCGGGATCAAGTCGCGCGGCGTGTATGAAACGCCCGGCGGTGCGATCCTGCACAACGCCCACCGGGATCTTGAGGGTTTGACGATGGACCGGGAAGTCATGCGCCTGCGCGATTCCCTGGCGCCCAAAGTGGCCGAGCTGATCTATAACGGCTTCTGGTTCTCGCCCGAGATGGAATTCCTGATGGCGGCCATGGACAAGGCGCAAGAGATGATCGACGGCACGGTGCAGGTGAAACTGCTCAAGGGCGTGGCCTATCCGATTTCGCGCACCTCTCCGCTGGCGCTATACGATCCCAAGCAATCCAGCATGGACGAGGCCGGCGGGTACGACCAGAAAGACGCGGCGGGTTTTATCCGTATCAACGCGGTGCGCCTGCGCAATCACACGGCGATCACCCGCAAGGCCAGAGCTGAGCGGAAGAAAATCTAAACATGGTCATCCCTACGGGGGTGACGGCGGAAGGAATATTTACCGCACCATAAAGCGCTGAACGGCTCCTACTGGCGTGTTCCCATTGGCTGGATTGCCAAATTGGATGGTGTGCAGGCCGGGGACAAGTACGCCCAGATCGATCCCTCCCGCGCCGTTGAACAGATCCACCACGCCGCTTCTTTTCGTGCGGCCCAAAGCATCGTGGATCTCATAAGGCGCATTTTCCAGATCGGGATCCAGGCCCTTGATGTTCAAACGGTCTTGCGCCGGGTTGGGGTAAATCTCGATCCCCGTCCGCCCGGCGGCGTTGAACACGGTACGGACGCCCAGGCTCTCTTCCGTGCCGTCCAGATCCTTTTCTCTGAGTTCGTAATAATTGTTCCCGGCCGCAAAATCTGTATGGGTTACGCTATAGCTGAGCGGCTCCGTGGAATTGCCCGCGGCGGGAACCGTTGCGATGGTCGTCCAGTTCCTGTCGAAATCCGTGCTGTGTCGAACGGTGAAATCCGCGCTGTTGGATTCGCTGGTGGTTTTCCAGGTGATCAAGTTTCCTGGAGGGGTTTCCCTGGCGTCATACGCCACCAACTCCACGGGGAGGGCGGTTAAGGAGCGTTCAACCACAGTCTGGCTTGAACCTTTTGTATAGATCAGGCTGTTGGGTGGTTTTGCTGTCAACCCGAAAATAGAGGCGTCTTCGGTAAATAGATAGGTAGCGTCTCCTGTGAGGGTATTAATCTCATAGACGGCATCCCCATCGACAGCGTACAGGGTACTGCCCATACAACTTAAGGCATTGGGCGTTATGGTTGTGCTTATAACCGTATAGACCTCTGTGACTGGATCGACTTTCGCGAGTCCACTGGAGCCTCCCGCCCAGATATATCCATTCGCAAAGGCAACAGCTTGAGAGAATCCCGGAACATCCATTTTAACATACACGCTGTCCGGCGTTGTAGAGGGGTCAAAGGCGAGAACACGCCCTCCCGTAGTTCCCAGATACATTTGATCATTTGTAGGATCGGGGGCAATGGAGGAAACGATTCCTATACCCCGGCTCAAAGCTGGACCGTCCGTGGCTGTGGGTAGAAAGCTACCATTCCCGGCCACATGGGTGCCATTGCTGTATAATTTGGGGGAGGTAAATGTTGCAAAGTATAAGGGGCCAGAACCCTCTATTCCTACGGCGTATGCACCCATTCCGGAAGAGTTGGGTACAAGTTCCAGAACATTATTGTTGTTGATCAACGATATCTGATTATTACCTGTCTGGGTGAATATAAGACCGTTTGATCCGTAGGTAATGCTGTTGGGCTGGTTTGTAAGCGAAAGGGGCGCTGGCACATTATAGGTTGAGGTGCCGGGAGTATTATTCGTTCCGCAGATAACAACGGGAGATCCCTGTGCGGCAGAGTTCCGCGCGCCAAATAAAAATAATGCGGGGGCAGCAAAAGCTGCGAGCTTTTTCAGTATCTTCTTCATAATCCCTGTCCGTTTTTTATGGGCCGCTTTCTAATGCGCGGCTTAATGAGGCTGGATATTAATATACCAAAGTATAAAAAGCAAATAAAAATTATGTATTTATATTCCCGGGCGGGAATCCAGGAATTTCCGCTTCATTCTGCGCAGATCTTTGCGGGGTAAACGAAAGCCCTTGCGGATCAGTTCCAGCATCTCTTCTTCCCGTGCGTCGATTTGTCCGTCCGCCGCCAGGATATGAAGGCAGGCTTTCAGAATTTTGCGGCGCAGATCCTTATAGAGACTATTTCTGACATGATGTATTTCCGCCCGCAGATCCGTACCCTCCTGGATCATGTGGCGGGCTGTTTCCCGTATGGTTTCCGGCTCCATCGGGGATTTCATCAGATGGCGGTAAATGCGGGCAATGGTATTGACTTCGCGGTCATCCAGATGTCCGTCGGCAATAGACACTGCGACCATGCAGCGAATAAGCGCCATGGCGGCTACTGTGCCATCCTGGGCGTGGAGGCTGGTTTCGCGCCGGATCTGGAAGATCACGGAATGAAACAGCCCGCCGATAAAGGCGATTCCGCCTGCTGCCAGTAGACCCAGCGCAAGCCCGTTGATCCACAGCACACTCTGAAATCCTGCGTATTGAGCGCCGATCATCAGAATCGCGCCCAGAAGGCACAAGAAGATTCCGGCGGTTTTCGTGCGGGCGATGATCATGCAGGCCTCTCGGTGCAGACTTGGGAGGGCGACGTTCTTCAAGATTAGACAAATTGTTCCCGGCGCGAAAGCGGGAATTTACCCCGCGGATTCAAGCGGGTGCAAATAATCAGGGGGAGGGGGCATTAAAAACCCTGCTCCGCCATCCAATCGTCGTTGTAGATCTTGCTGAGATAGCTCCGGCCGTTGTCGTGGATCATGAGGACGATCACTGTGCCCTTCAGCCCGTTTTGGGCCTTCAGCTCTTCCAGCAGTCGGTAGACCCCGGCCAGGACATTTCCAGTGGATCCGCCCGCGAGGATTCCTTCTTCGCGCGCCAGCCTCCGCGCCAGGTCGAAGGATTCTTTGTCCCCGATACGATACATCGTGTCCACGATCCCTGGTTCGAACACATCCGGGTAGAAATCGTACCCGATGCCCTCGACCTGATATTGCCCGACTTCGCCCGTATAGAGCGAGCCTTCCGGGTCCGTCCCGATGATCTTCACATCCGGGTTTTGCTCCTTGAGATAGCGCCCGGTCCCCGTGATCGTCCCCCCGGTCCCCATGCCCGATACGAAATAGTTGATCTTTCCGCCGGTCTGCGTCCAGATCTCCGGCCCGGTGCCCTCGTAATGGGCCAGTGGGTTGCCGGGATTTTTATATTGATTGAGCAAGTGCGTGTTGGGCCGCTCGCGGGCGATGCGCTCGGCAACTCCCATATAGCTGTCCGGGTGATCGAAGGGCAACTCCGTCGGGGTGAGGATCAGCTCCGCGCCATAGGCCTTCAGCAGGCGGCGCTTTTCCTCGCTCATCTTCATGGGCATGACGATGATCATCTTATAGCCCTTCACGGCGGCGGCCATGGCCAGGCCGATGCCTGTGTTGCCGCTTGTGGGCTCCACCAGCGTATCGCCGGGCTTGATGCGCCCCTCGCGCTCGGCCTGCTCGATCATGTTCAGGGCAATCCGGTCCTTCATTGACCCGCCCGGGTTCATGAATTCCAGCTTCGCCAGCACGGTTGCGCCTGGATAATTCGCGAACATCCGGTTCAGTTTCACCATAGGAGTCTGGCCGATGGTTTCGAGTACGTTCTCAAGATAGGGCGTCGTCATGGGTATAATCCTTTCGGCGAACCATTGGGTTTCTGCCGTTTTAAATTTCAATGAAAGGGGAATTGTCTTTTTTCAAAGACGAAAAGGATCTAGCTGCGACAGCAGCAAATGCAACAGGAGCTATATCTAAAAAAGCACTTCATGGCGATCCTTAAAAATATCTGCCTGTTTGTAATATAAAAATTGCGGTTGAGCCAGAAAATTCCTTACAGAATTGACAATACAGGATTTTTAAGATTATGTTTATTTTTTTTGAGGGAGAAAGTATTATGGATGAAATATATACCGAGAAAAAGTACCCCATCCGCCTGGCGGCTACCCTTATCAATTACAAGCGTCTGCCAGAAGACGTATGTGTGGGCGGTTCCGATCTGCCTCCTAAGATCGCTCTTCCTGATACAAAAGGTTTCGGCATGAAGGCTGTTTTTATAACCCACGCGGCTGTAAGCGACTATCCAGAGATCGTAAATCCTCTTCTTGAGGCCGGAGTTTTCAAAGTGGAAAATAACCGTAAGAGATATTCAGTTAAAGTTGTTTTGGATCAGAAATAGTCAAGGTACGGGGATATGGTGACCCTCAAACTTCCCAAAATCATAGGCCATCGGGGTGCGGCCGCCTACGCGCCCGAGAACACGCTGGAAGGCATCCACACCGCCGCCGATCTGGGCATTGAATGGGTGGAGCTGGACGTGAAGCTCACCCGCGATCAGGTGCCCGTTATTTTTCATGACGACACGCTGGAGCGCACCACGGGCGCGGGAGGCCATGTGGCCGAGACGAATTATGAGGATCTGCGGCACCTCGAAGCCGGGAGCTGGTTTTCCGAAGGCTTCGCGGGCGTGAAGATTCCCACTTTGGAGGAGGCCGTGGAGGTTTTGCTGGAGCGCAATCTGGGCCTCAATCTTGAAATCAAGCCCTGTCCGGGGCGTGAGCGGGAAACGGCGGAAGTCGCGCTCGATGCCCTGTCCCAAATCTGGGACGAGCATGACCGGCTTTTGATCTCCAGTTTTTCCCATGTAAGCCTGGAGGCGGCGTTTGATCTCGCGCAGGATTGGCCGCGCGGGCTCTTGCTGCCGAAGGACTGGCCGGAAAACTGGGCGGATCTTGCCGACTATCTGAAGGTCTCCAGCATCAATCTCAACGGCAACACCTGCACCCGGGAGCAGATTGAAGAAGTGGCCGATCTCGGCCTGCCCATCCTGGCCTATACCATCAACGATCTGGATCGTGCGCGCCTTCTGCGGTCTTGGGGCGTGGATGGATTTTTCTCCGACGCACCGGATTTGCTCCGCGAGGTGGTGGAGCGGATGCATTGACTAATTTTTATGTATTTTATTGACGTTTGTGACATATTATTATCCATAGTGAATTTTAGGAGAGATCATGCAAGATATTTTTCAACAGACCATTGCGCACGAGGTCTTGAATGAAGAAGCCCCATTTATACCTGCCCGCCCTGTAGGCTCTGCCATTGCCGGTGAGACCCGTCTTGTAACGCCCGCTATCTTTCCCCAGCATGTACGGGTCCAAAGAAAGAATGACGATGAGCTGACGATTGAGCTTGTAACGACGGATCCCGGAGATCCTGCTTACAAGTTAAGCAAAGGCTGGGAACAACACGCATGCCTGGCACGCGTGGACGGGAAGCTGGACCAGAAAGGTTTGCTTGTTGAGGAGGCCCGGTATTTCGGGCAGGACGTCACGAAGAGTGAGGACGGACCCCAGATGGTGATCAGGAAAATCGGGAATGCTCTCCGGATGCAGCGGCAGTTAACACATCCGGATTTTGACAGGAAAAAGCTCTTTTCAAAACGTGCACCCAACGAGACGTTTGTCGCGCCATAAGTCGGATTAAAATCCCCCTGTATGAAACCGTCTCCGGGTGATAATCTGGCGCCATGAAAAAGCCCTTCGATTTAAATGCGGACTACCAGCCCGCGCATTTTGAGTTCACCCCCGCCTTCATGGACAAGGCGCGCGCGGCCATCTCTCTTTACCCGAGGGGCCGCCAGAAAAGCGCGGTGATGCCGCTCCTGGATTTGGCCCAACGCCAGATAGCGCAGGAGGGCGCGAAGGCTACTCCCCCTTATGGCGGATGGATTTCCCGCGCGGCCATGGACCATATCGCTGAAATTCTGGACATGCCTAAAGTGAAAGTCTATGAGGTCGCCACCTTCTATTCCATGTACAATCTTGCGCCTGTCGGGACATATCTGGTGCAGGTCTGTACGACCACACCCTGCTGGCTGTGCGGATCGGCGGAGATCGTAAAGGCCTGCGAGGACCGGCTGGAGATCGGCATGGGCGAGACCACCGCCGATGGGAAATTCACGCTGGTGGAGGTTGAATGCCTGGGGGCATGCGTCAACGCGCCCATGGTGCAGGTGAATGACGATTACTACGAAGACCTTTCTGCGGGCGCGATGACGGAAATTATCGACACGCTGGCGGAGGGCATGAAACCCCAGGCCGGATCCCAAAAAGGCCGCAAGGCCTCCATGGCGCTCTCGGGACCGACCAGCCTCGAAAAACAGGCCAAAAAGGCCGGTGTGGCCTGATTTCGGCCCGCATTTCCGAATCTTGTAATTCGGAAATGTTTATGGTAAATTTATGGCTTGTAGGGGAGATAGCCATGGATCAAAAGAAAAACCGCCGCAGTTTGCAGGACAAAATGATGTATGTGCATGCAACGGCCTCCGGCTTGACGGACGATGATAACTATCTGCGCGGGCTTTTTAAGCGAACAGGCCACCATAACATAGACTTTGCCAATAAAGCGCGTGTCCGGCTTGCCAACATCGCCGTCACCGGAGATCCACAGGGGGCCGCACTTGTCCGAACAATCATGAAAAATAAAGGGCTGGATTTCGAATCCTCCTGATTTCCTGAAAAATCTTCCAAACAGTCTGTGATCCTGGCTGCTTCTCCTTCTGCTTCCCCTGCGAAAGCAGGGGCCTTTCTTATAGCATCGGAAAGATCCCTGCTTTCGTAGATAGTCCAGTTTTTATAGAATTGGTTCATGAAAGAACACAAATACTACGTTTATATTCTGACCAATCATACAAAAACGGTTCTCTATATTGGATTTACGGGAAATCTTTCTGAGCGCGTTGCGCAGCATAAATCATTTCAGATCGAAGGATTTACAAAGAAATACAAAACGGCCACACTGATCTATTATGAGGTGTTCGAAAGGGTCGAAGAGGCCAAGGCCCGCGAGAAATCCTTGAAAAGATGGAAGAGGGCGTGGAAAGAAGAATTGATAGCG
>JAIOYC010000082.1 GCA_021741325.1 Alphaproteobacteria bacterium | reverse complement strand
GGCGAAAATCAGCGCGATGGAGGCTAGTGTCTGCTCTCCCCCCGAAAGAAGGGACAGGGATTGCAGGCTCTTGCCCGGCGGCTGCGCATAAATCTCAAGCCCGGTTTCCAGCGGATCGTCCGAATCCAGCAATTTCAAATAGGCCTGGCCCCCGCCGAACAGCCGGGTGAACAGGGCCTGGAAATGCGAATCCACATGCCGGAACGCGCTGACCAGGCGCTCGGCGGCCTCTTCATTGATCTTTCGAATGCCACCGCGCAGTTCCGCAATGGCTTCCATCAGGTCATTGCGCTCATGCAGCAGGGTTCCCACGTCCTTTTCCAGCGCCTGCGC
Source organism: Alphaproteobacteria bacterium (assembly GCA_021741325.1). Taxonomy (GTDB): domain Bacteria; phylum Pseudomonadota; class Alphaproteobacteria; order Micavibrionales; family Micavibrionaceae; genus JAIOYC01. The sequence continues at coordinate 7,449 of JAIOYC010000082.1, read as the reverse complement.
CTCGTCTTCAGCGCGCAGATTGACAGGGCCGATATCGTCGCGCTGACGCAGGAGCTTGTCCTTTTTCCGGGATATCTCCTCCAGATCCTCCGGCGGGCGGGCGGGATCAATGGCCACATGCACGGACAGTTCCGCGGGCTGCATTCCGAATTGCCCGGTGATATCCGTCCGGAGCTTGTCCTGGCGTTCCCGGATCAAATCGAGCGTGGCCTGCGCATGGGCGCGCGCTTCCCGGGACTGCGAGAGCGCCGCCTCGGCCTCTTTGAGCGCCTTGGTCGTCTCCCCCACTTCATTTTCACAGGCCGCCAGACTCTCCGCCGCCGCCGAGCGGTCGCGTTCGCAGGCCGAAATTTCCTCCAAAATAGTCTGCCGGCCTTCCTCAAAATCCTTGGGCTGGGCGGATATTTCCTTCAGGCGGGCCGCCAGGGCGGCTGATCGCTCTTCCAGATGCCGTAGACGTTCCTTGCTGCGAATAGCCCGGTTTTGGAGGTTAATCCGTTCATCGGCGATGGCGTGAAGGCGCGCCTTGCGGGCGTTTTGTTCCTGCATCTGCTGATCAAAGGCGCGCACCGCCTTCTGGTGCATCTCCCGGGATTCCGCCAGAGAGGCGCGAATCTTCTCAAGTGCTTCAGCCTTTTGCTCGCTCTCGCTGTCCCCGGCGGCCTTCAGGCGTTCCTTGTCCCAGCCGATGACCTCTTCCAGGGTCCGGATATCTTCCGCCGCCAGGGCCAGGATATCCTCCAGGCGTTTCTGCTCGCTCTCGAAACGCGTTTCCTGCTGCTGCAAGGAAGCCAGTTCCGCCCGCGCCTGACGCAAGGCCTGATCCGTTTCCTTCAGGCGCACCTGAATGCTCTTGGAGGAAGCCTCCATCGCGGTCTCCTGCCCCTGCAGCGCATCCAGATCCGCCTGCGCCTTTTCCTGCGCCTTCTGGGCCGCCGGCTGGCCGGCCTTCAGGGATTCCAGGCGGTTTTTATGCTCCAGGTGCAGCGCGTTGCGATCAGCCGCTTCGGCCTTTTGGCCATACCCGTCCCAGCGCCAGTAAGATCCGTCCGCCGATACAAGCGCCTGTCCGGGGCGCAGCTTCTGGGCCAGGGAATCCCCCCGGGCGGGATCTTCAATAAACCCGATCTGGGAGAGGGCCAGATGCAACTCCGGCGGATATTTCACATACCCTGTAATAGAGGGAATAGAGTCCGGCAGCTCCGGAAGATTTTCAATAGGGGCTCTTTTTGTCCAGCGCGCCGGCGCCGATTCCTCCAGCGAGGCCATCAGCGTATCCCCCAGCGCGCGAGAGAGCGCTTTCTCAAAGCCGCTCTGGGCCTTCACGGAGTTCAGCACCGCGGTGAATTTCCCGCCTTTATCTGCCTGAAGGAAAGACTCAAGCGTGGCAATCTGCGCATTCAACTCAGCCACGGCGCGCGCCGAGTTCTTAAGGGATTCCCGTGCTGAATCGATCAGCGCGCGCAGATCCTCCCGGCCCTTGACCGTGGATTCCAGATCTTCATTCAATTTCTGAAGATCGCCTTCCAGGCCGCTGATTTTTCCTTCCAGTTTCTTGGAATCTCCCTGATTATTGTTTCCGGATTCCAAAAGAGACAGATCTTCCCGCGCCCTGTCCCGCCGCGCGGTAACCGTCTCAATCCGGGCGCTGTTTTGTGCGATCGACTGCTCCAGCGACTGCCGGCGCGCGCGGGCCTCGGCCATGCTCTGCATCAAGCCGGTGAATTGCTTCTCCAGGGCCGTGACCTTCGTTTCCAGTGCGGCGCGTGCGGCCTGCTTTTCCTCCAAACGTCCGCCATCCCCCTCCTGCTTCTGGATGAGGGACCCGTGTTCCGCCTCCAGACGCTCCAGATTACCCGCGCTTTCGGAAAGAGTATGTTTTTCATGCTCGGCATCGGTGTGTGTCTGCCCGGCCTGGCTTTGCAGGTCACGCCTGCTCTCTTCAAGGCGGGCGACCTCGTCTTCTAGGCGCTGCAGAGCGAGGCGCCTTGTTTGCAGGCGCGCGGCGGATTCCGCCTCGGCCTGACGCAAGGCCGGCAAATCCTGCGCCTGCGCGGTCTGGGTTTTGGTCAGCTGCGTCACCGCAATGAGTTTTTCGCGCACACCGCTTTCAGCTTCCTCCAAAGTCCGGCCGCAGGCAGAAAGACGCTCTTCAAGTCCCCTCCACTCCAGAGCGGCGATCAGAAGTTCAAACTGCCGGATCTGGGCGACGATATTCCGGTATTTCGAGGCTTGGCGCGCCTGGGATTTCAGGCTGGACAGGCGCCCTTCCATGCCGCCCATGACATCCTGAAGCCGCAGCAGATTGGCGTCCGCGGCTTTCAGGCGAATCTCCGCCTCGTGACGGCGGGCGTACAGCCCGGAAATCCCCGCCGATTCCTCCAGAATCATACGCCGGTCCAGCGGCTTGGCGTTGATGATCTGGGTGACCTTTCCCTGCGTTACCAGGGCGGGGGAATTTGCGCCCGTCACGGTATCGGCAAAAAGCATCTGCACGTCCCGCGCCCGCACATTCTTTCCGTTGATCTTATAGTTGGAGCCGTGATCCTTCTCGATCCGGCGGGTGATTTCAATCTCGTCGGAACCGTTATACGCGGCGGGCGCCGTGCGCTTTTCATTGTTCAAAAGCAAGGAGACTTCCGCGACGTTCCGGCCCGGGCGTTTGGCCGTCCCGGAGAAGATAACGTCTTCCATCCCGTCGCCGCGCATGCGCTTGGCGGAGGATTCTCCCATCACCCACCGGAGCGCTTCGACAAGATTCGACTTCCCGCAGCCATTGGGACCGACCACGCCGTTCAACCCGGGGGCTATTTCCAGCTCTGTCCGGTCGACAAAGGATTTAAAGCCGCTCAGCCGCAGCCGGGAAAACTGGATCATCTATGAACTCTGCGCACGCTGCTCCGGCCTATAGGTCTTGGGAATCATCCGCCGCCGGAACTTCTTCCTGCTCCGTCGGGAGAGGCGTGGACTCTTCCAAAGGCGCTTCCGGTGAAGGCGCGGGCGAAGCTTCCCCCTCAGCCGGGGCTTCCGGCGCGGGGGCTGGCGTCAAAACGCCCTGATCCTCAGCCGGGGGCACGACTTCCGGCGTGGCCTCAAGATTTTCTGTCTCAGGCGCTTTTCCCGCGATGGCGTCATCGATGTTCTTGCTGAACTCCTCAATGGTGCTTCCCCCGGAAACCACGACCTTATTGTTCACCACAAAACTGGGGGTTGAGGAAATATTCCACTGCGCCCCTGCGGCCTGCATCCGGCTGATAATCCCGTTCCGGATTTCCTCATTGTTGATGCATTCCTTGAACAGGTCCGCGTTCAGGCCGTTTTCCGCGGCCTTGGCTTTGAGTATCTCCAGATAGTTCGCGTCATAGGCCCATTGCTCCTGATCCCGGAACAAGCCCGCGACGAAATCGAAATAACGATCCTGCGGAAGGCAGCGCGCGAGCATGCTGGCATGAAGAGCCGGCGCGTTCAGGGGGAAATCCGAAAAAACCAGATAGGCCTTGCCGGTATCGATATAAGCCGCCTTGAAGGCCTCGAAAATATTCCGGTGGAAATTTCCACAATGGCCGCAGGAAAACGAGCTGTGCTCCGCAATCCGCACCGGCGCGCTGGTGTCGCCCAGAACCCGTTCGGCCAGGGCCGCTTTCGGGTCGATATGCGTAACCGCCTGCCCTTCATAGGTCTCCGTGGAAGAAACGGCGGAGGTCGAATCCCCGGGCGCGGGCGGCGCCTGAGTGGAAAGCGGGCCCAGCGCAAAGAAATAGGCAATGCCTATCCCCGCCAGGAGAAGAAGAACCAGCCACCAGGAAAAAAGACCCGCTTTTTTGTCAGACATGAAAGACCCTTTCAAAAGATTGAGGGCCGACACTGGCATCCAAAGGGCCGGTTTGTCAATATTTTCCGCGGCTCAGAGCGTGATTATCCACATCCAGAGCCTATCAGAATATGACATCCGCGCGGTCGGGAGAAGCTCCGCCGGTCGTATGCCCCGAAGGCTCCAGATCAATCAGACCGGCCTCCACGCCGTTTTCCACCAGAAAACTGCGCACCACCATGCCCCTGGCCCGCACCAGATCCTTGGCGGCCCCGCCTGAAGCATGGACCTCTATCACGACCCGGCTTCCCGGATTTTTCTGCAAACGGGCCTGAATGGCCTTGACGAATTCAGGATTAAGGCTAGCGGGAAGCGCGGCGCGGTTGCGCGCAAACGGAATGGAAATCCTCGTGGAAGGGCCGGGCTGAGCTTCTTCCTCCCGCCCCTTCTTTCCTTCGATCTGCTGCAGGATATCCTGCACGCTGGGATTGCGCAGATTGCTTTGAAGGGAATCATCCTCCATCTCCCCCGGCACGATAGGAATCATGGCTTTTTTGGGCTTGCGTACGGGAACGGGAGCCTGGGGCGGACGCGGATCGCGGGGCCGACTGGGAGTTATCTGCACATCGAAAAGCTCCAGCGGCAGAGCTTCCGGCGCTGCAGGCTGCCCGGCTTCGTCTTCATGGCCGAACATCGGCGGCGGCGTATAATTGCGCAGCGTTTCCAGAAGCTCCGTGCCGGATTTCGCCTCGCCCTCCTGGGCCTGCGCCCAGGAATGCGGCAACAGAAGGAAGGCTGTGAGGAAAAAAAGGGGAAGAAATCTCATCATGGATTCGCCAATCATACCCCAAGCATGGGGGCACCGGAACATCCTTAAAGGGCCGGGATGGAGGAAAACCGGAAATGCTTGACAATTTTGCGCGGATTCGATTATGGTCTCGCTCCTTAAAGGATTTCTAGAAAGAGGATAGAGCCATGAGCCGCCGTTGCATGATTACAGGAAAGTCCGTGATGAGCGGAAACAACGTCTCCCACGCGAACAACCGCACCCGCCGCAAGTTCCTGCCCAACGTGCAGGACACCGGCCTTTACAGCGAAGTCCTGAAACGCTGGGTCAAGCTCAAGACATCCTCCCAGGGACTGCGCACGGTCGAGCACAAGGGCGGCCTGGACGCGTTCCTGACCTCCACCGCCAAAACAAAGCTGGACCCCGCTCTGCGCGCCATAAAGACCGCCGTAGAGAAGGCGCTGGCCGATAAAAGCTAACATGGCAAGACCACTGGGCGTTTTCGGTAAATCCTTTCAGACCGCCCACGGGAAACAAGCCGTGTTGGATATTATCCTGCACCCTACATTCAAGCCCCGGGATGAAAGCGATCTCGACATAGGCTTTCCCCGGCAAAACGGCCAGTTTTTTCACGCCGTTACTCTGGCCAAGAAAATTGAAGACGATCAGATAGAAATAAAAAAACTAGAAAAATCCCGGACTCAGGCAGAGCGTCTTGAAACTCTAAGCTATCGCCTATCCTTTCACTCCTTGGAATTGTCCGAGATTATGAAAGACAAAAATACGGATCTGAATCCTCATAAGGCTATTCCTTCAAATCACCCCAGAATTCCTTCATTCTACTGAAAAATCCGCTGGATTCCGGCGAATTTTTTCCAGCCCCGTTCCCGCCCATCGACTTGTCCAGATCCTCCAGAAGCGCCTTTTGCTTCTTGTCCAGATTCACGGGCGTCTCGACGAATATTTCAATATACAAATCCCCCTTGGCGTCTGAGTTCAGCATGGTCATGCCCTTGCCCTTCAGGCGGAATTGCTGGCCCGTTTGGGTCCCGGCTGGAATTTTGACCTTCGAGCGGCTGCCCTCGATCGTGGGAACCTCGACCTCGCCGCCCAGAGCCGCCTTTGTGACAGGGATGGGGACCCGGCAATAGAGATTGGCGCCCTCGCGCCGGAAAAACTTATGGGGCTTCACCGCCAGGAGAACATAGAGATCCCCGCGCGGCCCGCCCCGCGATCCGGCCTCGCCCTCGCCGGACAGGCGGATTCGCCGTCCATGCTCGACCCCGGCTGGAATTTTGACCTGCAGCGTTTTTTCCTTGCGGACATGGCCGCTGCCGCCGCATTTCGTACAAGGGTTGGCGATGGTCTGCCCCGCGCCGCCGCAGGTCGGGCATGTGCGCTCGATGGTGAAGAATCCCTGCTGCTGGCGAACACGCCCCACCCCCTCGCAGGTGCCGCATTTCACGGGCTTGGTCCCCGGCTCCGCGCCGGACCCGCTGCATTTGTCGCAGGCATCATTGACAGGGATCTTAATCCGAGCGTCCTTGCCCTTATAGGAATCCTCCAGGCTGATTTCCATCGTGTATTGAAGGTCCGACCCGCGGGTGGTTCCCCCGCCGCCCCGGCCCCTGCCACCCATGAAATCGCCGAACATGTCCTCGAAAATATCCGAGAAGGCTCCGAACCCGGCGGCCCCGCCCGGTCCCGGCCCGCCCCTGGATCCGTCGAACGCGCTGGCGCCCAGCCGGTCGTAAGTGGCGCGTTTCTCCTCGTCCTTCAAAACGTCATAGGCCTCGTTCAGCTCCTTGAATTTCTCCTCGGCCTTGGGATTGTCCTTATTCCGGTCGGGATGGAACTTCATCGCCAGCGTCCGGTAGGCTTTTTTGATCTCCTCCGGGGTTGCGGTCCTCTCGACGCCGAGCGTTTTATAAAAATCCTTCTCAGCCATCGCGGCGTTCCCCCGCGGGGACGGCGACAAACAGCCCCATCAGATCGCGCAGCCACGAAGTTGGACGGCTCTGATTGTCGTTCGTCGCATGATAGCTTCTGTTGTAAAGGGCACGTTTTTCAGGTGTTTTCAGATGGGCATAAGCCTCGCTGATAAGCCGGAAGCGCAATTCGGCCACACTGCGCCCCTGGGGATTGCGGTCGGGGTGAAAGCGGAAAGCCAGGCGGCGGTATGCCTGGCGGATATCCTCATCCGAAGCGTGAGGGCGCAGGCCCAGAATGTCGTAATAGGAAACAGGTTTTCGATCCATGAGAGCAGCAGACTATTGAATAAGGAATTTTTATACAAGAGCGGCGAACGTACGGCAGTGACTCGGTTTGAAAAACTCCCCCTTCTGTCTTCCAACCTTCCTCCGGTGCCTTCCCCCGCCCCCTCAGTGCTTTCCCCGCGGAAGCGGGGATCTTCCTGTTTATTCAAACGCCCCCTGCTTCACCCCGTACTGCCTCGACTGAGATTTCTCTCAGATTTTGGGTTTCCGGTCTTTCTTCTCCGTTGGGCGGGCGGGGCGCACATAGCTCTCCGAAACCGTGCCTTCTTTGCCCATCCGCTTGGACACCCGAACAACGTCTACTTCCTGGATTCTGCCCGCAGTCATGCCGAAGACGAGCGTCATAGGCTCTCTTTGTACCGCACTGCCTCTGGGCTCCTTGTCTTTCTCGCCCATGGTCTATTCTCCCTCATTTTTCCCGATGAGAAAACTTATAGAGGTATATTTTTATATGTCAACCAGATTTTGCCTGCCCGTCCGTGTCCACATCCGTGAAATCGGCGTCCAGAACCTCATCTGATCCGGGAGCCGAAGAGGATGACTCAGAATCCGGCCCGCCGGAATCGCCCTCGCCC
>JAIOYC010000081.1 GCA_021741325.1 Alphaproteobacteria bacterium | reverse complement strand
AATATTTCTGGACCGCGCGGTGCGGAACTGGGAAAGCGAAGGTCTTACAAACATCACAGGGGTGCAGGGCGGCCTTAAGGAGGGCTATCCGTCAGGAGCGCCCTTTGATCTGGTGATCGTCAATGGCGCTGTTCCTGAATTGTCCGTGGGGCTGATAAACCAGCTTGTTCCCGGAGGAAGGCTGATTGTGATCCTTAAAAAGCCTGGAGAGGCTATGGGGCAGGCCACATTGGTTGAGCGCCATGGCGGAGATTTTTCTTCCCGCGCCCTGTTCGAGGCCGGCTGTCCATATGTTCCGGGCTTTGAGCCTGCTCCGGCCTTTGTATTTTAATCTTCTTTCTCGAGGTGCGCGCTGGCTTCTCTTTTACGAGGCCGGTGGAACTTTTCTGAAGATGGGTGTGGATAGGGTGGGGCCGGGAGAATAATCCCTCTTTGACAAGGGGGGTGCAATAGACCAGACTGAGGCGGTTGGATACACACGAATAAAAAATTCCATGGCCGAAAAACAACCGACCGACGAAGAACCCTCCATTGAGGAAATCCTGGATTCAATACGTCAGATCATCTCGGATGATGATGAGGGCGGTGAGCCAGGCGATTCGCAAGACGATGTTCTTGAATTGACCGACAAGCTGGAAGACCCGTCTGTGCCCGCTCCCGGGGAGGCAGCCCCGGTGGCGACTCCTGTTCCTAAAGCTCCCGTTTTGCCCGAGCCTGTGGAAATTGAAATGCGGGATGTCGAAAAACCCGCCACCCCGCCGTCGCCGCCTGAGCCGCCTAAGGCGAAGGCTTCTTCGCCGCCACCGCCACCCCCTACACCCTCCGCGCCGTCGGACCGGGCTCAGGAGTCCATCATGACCGACAGGGCTGAAAATGCGGCTTTCGCGGGGTTTGTAGAATTGGCCAAGAAAACGTCTATTGAATACGGGGGGATTACGCTTGAGGAAATCGTCCGTACGGAACTGAATCCCTTGTTGCGCGATTGGCTCGACAAGCATTTGCCCAGCCTTATTGATCGTCTTGTGCGGGAAGAGCTGGATCGGATTGCCAAGAGGGCTATGGGAGAGTAGGGAGCGTAAAAAAAGTTCCTATCTTATTGAAAATAAAGGCAGAAAAAAATAAATTAAAAAACGGCTCTTCCAGAAAAATTCAGTTGTGCACCCGTAGCAAAGTTGATAGATTTCAGTCTCTTTGTTGACCAACACCCAACTTCTAACAATAAAACGAGGATATTATGAAGAAAATTTCTGCAGTACTTTGCATCGCCGGAACAGCTCTGGCTCTGTCTGCTTGCCAGTCGGGTGAGATGGGCAACGTTGAAACGGCCGTTCCCTACACGACCAGCCGCACAGCTTCCCACGGCGACCAGGCGGTTACTTCCGCTGCTCCTCAGTCCGAGCGCGTTTTCAGACAAGTTCAAACGAAGTAATCTTCGTTTCCTGAGATTAAAAAGGCCGTCCTTCGGGGCGGCCTTTTTTTTATGAGCTCTTAAGGGGGGGGTAACGCAAGCCGTGTTTTTCTGTAAACATGCGTTGAGGGAACGCCCGTCCAGACAGAAAGTCTTTGCATGTTAATTCATAAGTTAATACAAATACGCAATGGAATGGATGTTTGAGCCTACGGCGTGGGCAGGGCTCGCGACGCTGGTTGTTTTGGAAATTGTCCTTGGTATAGACAATCTGATCTTTATCGCTATTCTTTCGGACAAGCTTGCCCCGCATCAGCGGCAAAAAGCGCGCATGGTCGGTCTATCCTTTGCGCTTCTGATGCGCCTTGTCTTACTGGCGGCCATTTCGTGGATGACCAAGCTTACCGATCCGCTGTTTGCCGTTATCGGCCATGAGATTTCCGGGCGCGACCTTATCATGCTCGTCGGAGGGGTGTTCCTTTTATTCAAAGGCACAATGGAGCTTCACGAAAAGCTGGAAGGTGCGCACGGGAAAAAGAAAGGGCCGGTAAATTACGCAAAATTCTGGCAGATCATCGTCCAGATTGTAATTCTCGATGCCGTATTTTCGCTCGATTCCGTCATAACCGCTGTCGGCATGGCCGATCACTTAAGCGTTATGATGATCGCCGTATGCATTGCCATCGGCCTGATGATCCTGGCGGCCAACCCGCTGATGAATTTCGTCAGCGCCCATCCGACTGTTGTTATCCTCTGCCTCGGCTTCCTGCTGATGATCGGTTTCAGCCTGATTGTCGACGGTCTGGGTTATCATATTCCCAAAGGTTACCTCTACGCGGCCATCGGATTTTCGGTTGGGATCGAGGCGCTTAATCAGCTCGCACAGCGAAATCGCCTGAAAAGTTTTGCAATCATTGATCCGCGCACCCGGCTTTCGCAGGCGGTTCTGGGTCTTCTGGGCACAAAGTCAGCAAAAAATGAAGCCATCACGCGGGAAATATCCGCTCTTTCAGTCACGCCTGACGATACGCATGTTTTCGATCCCCAGGAAAGGCTGATGATGGGCCGGGTGCTGCAGCTTGGAGAAATGACCGTGGAATCGGTCATGACGCCCCGCCACGATCTGTATTGGATAGACCTCAAGGATAATACGGAGTTGCTGGAAAGGGAAATCAGGGAATGCACCTATTCCTGTATGGTGGTTGCGGGGGAAAACGGTATCGAGGAGCCTCAGGGGGTCATTTATAAAAAGGAGCTTGCCGATTTTCTCTTGCAGAAAAAAGATCTCGGAATGCTTCATGAAATCGTTCGCCAGCCTGTAACGATGCCCGATAGCGTGAATATCCTTTCTGCCATGGAGATGTTCCGAAAAAGCAGAGTTCACGCCGCCTTCGTGGTGGACGAATACGGAACCCTGGAAGGCCTTGTCACGCTCACCGATATAGCGGAGGCCATTCTTGGCGATATGCCGGAAGATCATGACGAGGATGGATTTCGTTATCGCCAACATAAGGATGGCTCATGGACGTTTAATGGCAGCCTGGCTTTGCAGGATATCCGGGATTTTTTGGGGCCAGTGGAACTTCCTGAGGGAGATTATCATACGGCGGCCGGTATTATGCTGATGGCGCTTAAGCGTCTGCCGCACACGGGAGACGAGATAGAAATCCCCGGCTGGAAAATCGTAGTGGAAGCGATGGACGGCAGGCGTGTGGGCCGTTTGAAATTTGTCCCCATAAACGCATAGTCAGAATCTGATCGGCCTCTTTGTGTGGGCCTTAGCCGGGATAGCGGCGCAAGGCCCGAAGCCGGAGGATGGTCGGGGTGAGAGGATTTGAACCTCCGGCCTCTTGCTCCCGAAGCAAGCGCGCTACCAGGCTGCGCTACACCCCGATCCGGGATAAACGCCTTATAACTCAATTGATCGGAAATTGACAAGGATGAGGGGGGGATCCCGTGTCCTTTTGAGGGAAACTTAAGTATAAACACAATCCATGATTGTAAAAAATTTGAAATCAATTATCATGCGGATATCTGTGTTGTCCTGCCCCTGTTTCCCCAAATAGCTCTTTCTCTGCCGGGAGCCCTTCATGAAACTGAAATTTCCCATCACCGCCAAGCTTTCAATTCTGGTTGTCGTCATGGTGGCCGCCACGGCCTTTGCCATCAATGAAGTCTATGTGAGGGGAAGCAACCAAGTTCTGGTCGATCTCACGATAAAAGATATGGAAAAGGAAGTGGGGGCTTTTACCTATCCATTGGGAAATTTTATAGACCGTCTCACGGACGACGCACGCTTGATTTCCCAGGTGCAGTCAACCCAAGGCTTCATGCGCGCCAATTTGAATAGAGGGATCGATCCGGAGGACGGATCCACCCGGGCGCAGCTGGAATCGAGGGTGCTTACAGTTTTTAAGGAAATGATGGTGACGCGCGATCCCTATCGGCAAATCCGCTTTATTGCAGCGGAAGGGCAGGGAAGGGAAATTTTAAAAGTCGAGCGATTCGGAAATCGGATCGATCGTGCGCCGGAAGATAAGCTTCAAGAGCAGGAAGGAGAATCCTATCTCGAAGAGGCGTTCCGCCTGCAACCGGGAGAGGTTTATCTTTCGGCGCCGGGTCTGGCGAAGGAGAAGGGAGTGGTGTCGCTTCCGCATTCCCTCATTTTGCGGGCCGCCGTGCCCGTATACAAGCCGGATAAGGAAATTTTCGGGCTTGTTGTCATCGACATGGACTTTGAATCGGTCTTCAAGAATATTTCTAAAAATCTCCTGGAGAATCGTACTTTATATATCACGGACGCAAAGGGGGATTATCTCGTCCATCCGGACCCTTCCAAACTCTTCGCGAGCGATCTGGGGCATGATCGGAGAATTCAAAAAGAGGCTTCGCGGATCGCGGAAGTCATGGCTAATACTAAAACAGACCGGGTGACCTTCCTGCCTGAAGACAAAGCGCGCGGGAATGTCTTCACGTTCCAAAAATTCCATTACAATCCGCTGCATCCTAATGCTTATCTCGGCATTGCCCTTGAGGCCCCTTACCGGGATATTATTAAAGGTACGGAGAAGATAGCGCGCGACGGGTTTATATTCAGTCTGTGCGTTTCGCTGGCCGCGGCTTTGACTGCCATTGTCCTTCTTCGTTTTTCGATCCGGCCGCTTAATCGCATCGCCGAGGCGGTGGTTCGCTACCGGCGCGGAGAAAAGGATATTCATCTGCCTACTGATTCTCCGGATGAGATCGGGGTTCTGGCGCGAGAATTCCAGGCGATGATGAAGCAGAAGGGGGAGGAGGACTGGGTGAAGGAAAACCTGGTTGCGATCTCGCGAAGCATTCTGGGATTTAAGAATCTTCAGGATTTCGGCGATGCCCTGATGGAGGCCCTGACGCCCGCTGCGGGGGCTCAGGTCGGTGTGCTTTATATCAGCAGCGCGTTCGGCCGGGACATCCGGAGCAGGGATCATGAAACACTCACGATTTTGGGCGCCTGCGGATATACAGAGCGGGCTTCCCTGCCCGCCGCGTTTCGATGGGGAGAGGGGTTGGTGGGCCAGTGCGCCAAGGATAGGACCTCCCGCCTTGTGTCGGATATTCCCGAGGATTACCTGAGCATCGCTTCAGCCTTGGGGGAATCCAGGCCCACGCATATGCTTCTGCTTCCGGTCCTGTTTGAAAACACGCTGGCGGGGGTTTTGGAGCTTGCGTCGTTGAATGGGTTTTCGGAGGTTCAACTCTCCTTCCTTGAGCAGCTCAGTTTTAATATCGGGGTCATCATCAGCAGCATCAGCGCCAGCGTGCGCACCGAAGAGCTTCTGGAGGAGGCGCGCCAGACCGCAGAAGAGCTGCAACGCAGCGAGGAAGAGCTTAAAACCCAGCAGGAAGAGCTGGAAGCCTCCAACGAGGAGATGGAGGAAAGAACCAGGGAGCTGGAGGAATTAAACAAGCAGATCAAGGAAAGCGGAGACCGCCTGAGCGCGGTGGTGGGCAGCGCGCTGGACGGGATCATGTCCATTGATGAACGGGGGATCGTCCAGACTTTTAACCCTGCCTGCGAGCGGCTCTTCGGCTACAGCGCCCAAGAGGTTGTGGATCAGAATATCAAGATGCTGATGCCCGATTCTTATCACAGTGAACAGGAGGACTATCTCTCGCGCTATGTGACAAGCGGGGAAGGCCGCGAGGTTAAGGGCAATCGCAGGGACGGCAGCATCTTCCCGATGGAGCTTTCGGTCAGCGCGTTCGCATTTGGAAACCGGCGGTATTTCTCCGTCACCATCCGGGACATCACGCAGCGCAAGGAAGCAGAAAATAAACTATTGCGCTATCAGGAGGATCTCGAGCTTTCCAGCCGCTATAAGTCAGAATTCCTGGCCAATATGTCCCATGAGCTGCGCACGCCCCTGAACAGTCTTTTGATCCTGGCCCGGAGTCTGGCGGGGAACGAGGAAGGCAACCTGACGGAAGATCAGATCGAGGAAGCCAAGATTATTCACAATGGCGGCCTGGAGCTTCTGGGCTTGATTAACGATATTCTGGATCTTTCCAAGGTCGAGGCCGGGAAAATGAGCCTCGTGACCGAAGAGATCTCGATCAACGGGATTGTCAAAAGACTGGAGCAGCAGTTCGATCCGATCGCGCGGGAGGCGGGAGTAGCGTTTCATCTAAGGCTGGCTGAAAATCTGCCGGAGACTTTGCATACGGATTCACAGCGTGTAGAGCAGATTCTCAAAAATCTGCTTTCCAACGCCTTCAAATTCACCTCCGAGGGTTCTGTTACCCTGGAGGTAAGCCAGCCTGGGAAAGAGATTAGTCTTCAGCGGGAAACTCTAGAGCATGGAGCAACCATTGCTTTTTCAGTCACGGACAGCGGAATTGGAATCGAAGAATCAAAGCTGAACGATATTTTCGAAGCCTTTCAGCAGGAGGACGGATCGACCGACCGGCATTACGGTGGCACAGGTCTGGGGCTTACAATTGCCAGAAAATTTGCCCATATGCTGGGCGGTGAAATTCATGTCGTCAGTAAAAAAGGAAAAGGAAGCACATTCACGTTGATATTACCGGCGGCACGCGCGCGTGAAAGCATATAAGTGCTTGGCTGCGGGGGATGGAAAAACCGGGCTTTTGATTGCGGCGGAACAGAAAGTCAGCGCTGTGATTCTGGACCTCAAGTTGCCTGACATGGATGGGTTGGGCGTTTTGGATCAACTCAAGAGCGACTTGGGAACACGCCATATTCCGGTGCATATCATCACGGGGCGCGCACCTGAAAACAATGTCGTATCCTTGCGGAAGGGAGCCATCGGATGTCTCATAAAACCCGTTGAGGCCGAAGATCTGGAAGGCGTCTTCGGAAAAATAGAAGGGCTTTTGCACGCGGACATGAAGAGAGTTCTGGTCGTGGAGGACGACCGGAAAAGCCAGGCCGCGATCCAGAGTTTGTTACGCAAAAAAGACGTGGAGATCACCTGTATCGGAACCGGGCAAGGGGCTTTGGATTCCCTGTCGAGGGAGCGTTTCGATTGCGTCATTCTCGATCTTCTTTTGCCCGACATGAGCGGATTTGAATGGCTGGAGAAATTTGAAAAACAAGGCGGAGAAACGGAGATGACGCCCGTTATCGTTTACACCGCCAAGGATCTCAGTGAGGAGGAAAACAGGCGCCTGAACCGCTATACCGGAAGCATTGTCATCAAGGGCGCCAGTTCCTCTGAGCGGCTCCTGGACGAGGTCACCCTGTTCCTGCACAGCGTGGAGTCCACCTTGACGAAGGACCAGAAGGACATGATCCGGATGCAGCACGATCCCGATCGAATGCTTCAGGGACGAACGGCGCTTCTGGTCGATGACGACATGCGCAATACCTTCGCTCTTTCCAAGTTCTTAAAAAAGCGCGGCATGAACGTCATCATCGCGGATAACGGCCAGATGGCCCTGGATAAGATCCGGGAAGAAAAAGGAATAGAGCTTATTATCATGGATATCATGATGCCCGTCATGGACGGCTATCAGGCCATGCGGGAAATCCGGATGAGCAAGGACCATCAGCATATTCCTATTATCGCTCTGACGGCCCGAGCCATGCCTGAGGAGCAGGAAAGATGCATGGAGGCCGGCGCGAACGACTACATGACCAAGCCGGTCGATATCGAGCGCTTTTTGACCCTTCTGCGCGTGTGGCTTTTCAGGCAGGAGAAAGCGGCATAATGGATGGGGCTGAGCCGGAAGGAAAAGACTGGGAAGATGTGGAGATCGGGATTTTGCTCGAGGGTATCCGCCGTCGCTATGGATATGATTTCAGGCATTATTCTCCGGCCTCTCTTAAACGCCGTCTTTATCATATGCGCGGCCGGGCGGGGTTTTCCCATTATACGGAGGTTCTGGATGCCGTTTTCCACGATGAATGTTTTTTCGATCAGTTTTTGAAGCACATGTCCATCACAGTAACGGACATGTTTCGCGACCCTCTTTTTTACAAGGCCATGCGGGAGAAGATAATTCCAGCGCTCAAGACTTTTCCGTAC
>JAIOYC010000080.1 GCA_021741325.1 Alphaproteobacteria bacterium | reverse complement strand
GCCAGCGCGGAGGAGCGCGATACGCGCGGGTTCATCTCGATTACTATCATGCGCCCGTCCGCGGGATTGATCGCGAATTGCACGTAGGAGCCGCCTGTTACCACCCCGATGGCGCGCAGGACCGCCAGCGAGGCATTGCGCATGACCTGATATTCCTTGTCAGTCAGTGTCAGGGCAGGGGCCACCGTGATGGAATCGCCCGTATGGACGCCCATCGGGTCTATATTCTCGATAGAGCAGATGATAATGGCGTTGTCGTTTTTGTCGCGCACGACCTCCATCTCGTATTCTTTCCAGCCGAGCAGCGATTCCTCGATCAGCACCTCGGTGGTGGGCGAGGCTTCGAGGCCTTCCTTCACGATGCGCTCATATTCGTCGCGGTTATAGGCGATGCCCCCGCCCGTACCGCCCAGCGTGAAACTGGGACGGATGATGGAAGGCAGGCCGATCTCCGCCAGCGCTGCGCGGGCTTCCTCGAGCGTGTGGACCACGGCGCTGCGCGCGGATTCCAGCCCGATTTCATTCATGCAGTCTTTAAACAGCGAGCGGTCTTCCGCCTTTTCGATGGATTCGCGGTTGGCCCCGATTAGCTCGATCCCCAGACGATCCAGCGTACCGTCCTCCGCCAGTGCCAGCGCCGTGTTCAGCGCGGTCTGGCCGCCCATGGTGGGCAGCAGCGCGTCCGGGCGCTCCTTTTCTAAAATCATCGCCACGACGGCGGGGGTGATGGGCTCGATATAGGTCGCGTCCGCCATGTCCGGGTCCGTCATGATCGTGGCGGGGTTGGAGTTAATGAGGACCACGCGGTAGCCTTCCTCCCGCAGCGCCTTGCAGGCCTGCGCGCCGGAATAATCAAACTCGCACGCCTGCCCGATGATAATGGGGCCCGCGCCGATAATGGCGATGGTTTTGATGTCGGTGCGTTTGGGCATATTTATTATCGTCCTTCCACTTTAAGGATGTCGGTGTGTTTCTTCAGAAATCGCAAAGTCAGTCCGATAGCGAGGATCATGCCGAATACGAGCGGCCATGTAAAATCCTCGGAAAACCAGCCCGTGATGCTCTCATGTTCAAAGAAGATATCCGTAATGAATTCTGTCATGAAAAAGGCGGCGCCCAAGCCCATCAGACCTGGATATTCCCGCTTCAAGACGGTTTTCACAGAAAAAGAATGCTCTGGTTTTTTCCATAGCATCAAATTAGGAATGATCAGGGGGGTGCGCTTGCGCCAATCTTCATAGACCTTGCCGTATTTCTCGCTGAGGAAGGCTTCTTCGGCCATGATGATTCGTTCCATGTAGATGAAAAACCCCAGGCCAGTCATGAGAGGAAGCCACCAGATTTTAATGGACAGCGCGACCCCTAAGATGGTGATGAAATTTCCGAGATAGAGCGGATTGCGCACGATGGAATATAGACCCGTTGTATTAAGGTAGTCAGCCCGCTGCGTTTTCGTATTCCGGCCGGAGGTTCCCGCGGGCACGTGCCCCACCGTATACCAGCGCATGATTAGCCCTGAGAGGGCCAGGAGAAAGCAAAACAGGACCCACAGATCCTCCAGCCGGCTGCCCATCTCTCTTTCCAGCCCCACGCTTTCCTTCATGGCGATCAAAAGCGGCCCTAGCAGCAGGAGAGGAATATAGCCCCGGTAACGGAACATACCGTGGCCGTGTTTTATCATGGTATCGTGCAGGCTCATGGTCTGTGTCCTTCTTATTTTTGTAGTTCGTTGTGTTTAATGTTCAACTCCATTTTCTTTTTTCGCGATCCGCCCTTGATTTGTTTTCCCGCGCTTACTGTTGCACATGATGTATATCGCTAGCTGCTTCATGATTGCGGGATGGATTGCTTCGCTCCGCTCGCAATGACGTCTGATAGATTTTTGAATTCCTTTTCTTCCTCATCATACTCAAACAGCTGCCCCCCCTCCATATCGAACAGCCAGGGCTTGATCGTTACCTGTCCCTCCGCCAGCGCGCGGGCGACGCAGGGGTAAGTCTTGAGGTTCTCCGCGCTTAAAAGGACGATTTCCTCCTCCGCGTGGCGGTGGAGATCGTCGTGATGGTTTTCGCAAGCATGTTTTTCTTGTGCGCGCTTCAGGCCGGAGCGGGCGACCTCCATGAAGCTGGCGATTTCCTCGTCGTCGATATCCTCAATCAAGGCTTTAACCGCGCCGCAGCCGGTGTGGCCCAGGATCACGATCTCCTTCACGCCGTTGTAATCCAGCGCGAAGGTCAGCGCCGCGCTGAGCGCCGTGCCCTTTTTGTAGGGCCGCACGATGGCCCCCATCGCCTTGTGCGCGAAGAAAGTCCCCGGCGCGGGCCGGAAGATCGTGCCGGGGTTGGATCGGGAATCGATGCAGGAAATGATGAAATAGTCGGGTGACTGGCCTTCCTCGACCAGTTTGTTCATCAGCCCGCATTCGCCCTCGTAGTGATCGGCGCGGAATTTGAGAAATCCTTCGAGAAGGGGAGAGGTCATCGCGCGCCCTTTAAAAAAGCTGTTACCACAGAGGTCACAGAGGAAAAAAGAGTGCACAGAGTCATATCTTGATCCTCTTGATACCATCCTTGATCAAAGGAACGTTAAAGTTAATCAGCAATCCGGTTTGTATGTGGGAGAGCCGCATATAGGTGATGATCTGTGATTCATGAATGGGAAGGATCTTGTCGGTGCTTTTCAATTCTACAATCACCTGATTTTCAACAAAAAGATCAATCTTGAAGGCGTTATCTATCCTTAAATCCTCGTAGGCTACTGTTACGGGATACTGGCGCTCGAATTTTATATTTCTTTTAGAAAGTTCATAGGCCATGCAGTCCTCATAGACTTTTTCATAGAGGCCCGGCCCCATTTTTCTATGAATCTTCAAGGAACAATCGACGATTTCTCCGGTAATGTCATTGAGGGCGCGGTTTGCGGGAGGAGACTCTGTGTCCTCCATTTTTTCCTCTGTGAACTCTGTGGTAACGCCTTTTTTTTCCATCACGCCGCTTTCGCTTTCCGGATGTTCTCCGCGAAGCGCGCGAACAGATAGTGGCTGTCCTGCGGGCCGGGCGAGGCTTCGGGGTGGTACTGCACTGAGAAAACGGGTTTGTCCGTCATGCGCAGCCCCTCGTTGGAGCCGTCAAAGAGGCTGACATGCGTCACCACCGCGTTGGCGGGCAGGCTGTCTGCCACGACCTCGAAGCCGTGATTTTGTGAGGTGATCTCCACCTTGCCCGTTTCCAGATCCTTTACGGGCTGGTTCGCGCCGCGGTGGCCCAGATGCATCTTGCGGGTCTTCCCGCCCAGCGCGAGGGCCAGAAGCTGATGGCCCAGGCAGATTCCAAAGATAGGGATATTTTTTTCAATCAGGCCCCGTATGACCGGGACCGCATAGACTCCTGTGGCTGCCGGATCGCCGGGACCGTTGGAGAGAAAGACGCCGTCCGGTTTATGCGCCAGAATGTCTTCCAGAGTCGCGCTGGCCGGAACCACCGTGACCTCCGCTCCGGTATTCACGAGACAGCGCAGAATATTGTGCTTGGCGCCGTAATCGATGGCGACGACCTTGAAAGAGGCGGGAACAGGCGCTGTTTTCCAAAGCCCTTCCGTCCATTGATAGGTCTGGGCGCAGGATACATCCTTCGCCAGATCCATGCCGTCCAGCCCCGGCCAGTCGCGGGCCAGTTTCGCCAGCGCGTCCAGATCGAATTTTCCGTCCGCGCGGTGGCAGATCACGCCGTTGGGCGCGCCATGGTCGCGGATATAGCGTGTCAGCGCGCGGGTATCGATGCCGCAAATTCCCGGCAGGCCGTATTCCTTCAGCCACGCATCGAGAGGTCTCGTCGAGCGCCAGTTGGAAGGGTCGGTTATATCCTCCCGCACGATCAGGCCGCGCGCGGCGGGGTTGATCGTCTCCATGTCCTCGCGGTTGGTGCCGACATTGCCGATATGGGGGAAGGTGAATGTGATGATCTGCCCGGCATAGCTGGGATCGCTCAGGATTTCCTGATAGCCGGTGATGGAGGTGTTGAAGCATATCTCGCCGGTGGCGGTGGTTTCCGCCCCGAAGCCCTTGCCCCACAGGGTCGTGCCGTCGGCAAGAACGATGACAGCCGTTGCGTTCAAGGGCTGTTTTGGTATAGATAAACGCTTCATTTGTGTGATCTCTCTAGCTGGGTGCCGCTAGAAACAAGGGTCTTACAAGACCCTGACCAAAAAGGAAAGAAAAAAACATGGATATCAGAGAAAAATTCAAGGACACGATGAAAGAGTCTATGAAATCCAAGGATCAGATGACTCTGGCCACGGTGCGGCTGATTTTGTCGTCTCTGAAGGACAAGGACATTGCCGCGCGGGCGAAGGGCAATATGGACGGCATTCCCGAGGGAGAAATCCTCTCTCTTCTGCAGTCCATGGTCAAACAGCGCCAGGAATCGGCCAAAATCTATAAGGACGCGGGTCGTGCCGAATTGGCCGCGCAGGAAGAAAGCGAGATCGGGGTGATCGAGAGGTTCCTGCCCAGGCAAATGGACGACGCGGGGATGGATGCTGCCGTGGCCGCTGTGATCGCGGAGATTGGCGCGGCGGGCATCAAGGACATGGGCAAGGTCATGGCGGAGCTGAAAACCCGATTCGCCGGGCAGATGGACATGGGCAAGGCCGGCGGGATCGTGAAAGCGAAACTGGGCTAGTTCTTACTCAAGCCCTATGGCGCGTTTTAAATCATCATCGGTGGGCGGGTTCTTCCGCAGATATTCCTTTTCTAGAAAATCTTCAAGGTAGAAACGGCCGTTTCGTACTAGGTCCCGGTTCGAATTTTCTAGAAGCGATCCGTTCAGAATAACAGGCATATAAGGATCGACCCCTTGATTGAGATGGGTGTTGCGCAGTCCCTCATATATATGCAGAAGATCTATGTTGGGAGTATTTTTGGTAGTGTCTCAGTTTGAATACGTTAATTTACCACGATCTTTATCATAGTGATAGGCATCCGCCATTTTCACCACATCTTCCAGATCCCATAGAGTTTGAGATACACCCGCCGCCATGGCGGGAGAAACGCGCAGCGTCTTATGCTGGCGGCAGAAATTATAATTCATGTAATGCAGGGCGACAGCATGGGCGTGGTTTTCGACTTTCTTTGAAAAGGCGTTCGTCAAGCGTGTAAAGCGCCGCATGGACATGCGCATGGTGAGGTTTTGGCGCTCCACATGGGAAGTGCTGACACAGCACAGATCGGGATTGCCTGTGATCTTGGCTTTCTTTGCGCCGACACAGGCGGCAGGGGAATAGCGCTTCTGGCCTTCTACCGTGTCCCCGTAGATCTTCACCAGCATGGCGTAGTCCACATCCGCGCCAAAAGCGTTCTCTACGGCGTTCTCATAGATCTTGTATCCGTCAGAGGTCAGTTGAATGCGCCCAGCCATGCGGCTGGCGAGATCTCCGATAAATTCAGAGGCAATCGCAGCGTCCCGGCTCCCAATGCGCCACGAAGGAACCAGCTTTGTTTCGGAGTCGATGGCCACCCAGGTCCATACGTCTCCGGCATCCGCTTCCATCCCCTCCGGCACGTTCTTTTGTTTGGAGTAGACGAAGGACCAGATCTCATCGACCTGAACCTTTTTGCAGGGAAGGTTTACAAGGTGTTTGTCCTGATACCATGCGCAGGCTTCCCCAATCTCCGTAAGAAGCTTGGTCACAGTATTGATGGAGCATCCCGCAATTCGGCTGGTGCTGCGGAGGCTGTTGCCTTCGGTCAGGAGGCGGAGGATTTGAGCGCGTTCGGCGATGGTTTTTTTGTTCATATTGGTATCATGCTGAATTTTTTGGATTCAGTCAAGCATAAAGTTCACTTTATATTAGTGAGGTTATGGATTCTGAAAACTATTGACAGGTCGGCATGTGATTGGGTATCCTACAAATAAGAAGGGCGGCCATAAGCCGCCCCCGTCTGATAACTGCCTGTTAAGAACAGTATTTCAGACATCTACCGATGATGAGGATTGGCGGTACCAAGCCATGAAACACTCCTTTTTGTTGGTTCCAGAGTGTGAATTAAGACTAGAATGGGATCTCTTCTTCAAATTCATCACCCTGCTCGAAATTAGTTGAAGGCTCAGGTGTACTCACACTTGGGCCTTCTTTATTCGGCGATATTCTCCAGACCCCGCTGCTTTCAACGTATTCAATTTCTTTTTTCTCTTTTAGCCGGGAAAGCGGGGGCGATAAGCTGGTCCTGGCGAGGTCCGGCTTCCATCGCTCTTGTATTTCAGTCAGTATGCTGCTTGCCGTGAGTCCTTCTGAGTGCCCCTTTAAAACCACTAGCGCCATATCGCCTATTGTGGTGGGGGAGCCATTAGGGACCGGCATGGGGGATTCATCAATCTGTACTCCGAAACGCTGCATAACTCCTATAGCAGTACACAGCTCTTCATGCTCCCTTCTCTCGCGAGCTATGCGCTTTTCAAGCGTTTTCAGGCTTCTCTCAAGCCCCCTTTTTCTTTCCAGCATGTTAGCAACGGAATCTTTCATAGAATGACTATGCCATTAAAATCATTGAGAGACAATAAGAAAGTTAATGTCTCCAAAATTTATATTCGAGCAGATTTATCTCTTGCGAGGTGTCTCGAAGTCGCATATCCTGATTGAGGATAAACGGGCCGTTCTTTTCTGGCCGCGGTCATGTCATGGAGTGTTCTGAAAGGGACGCGGAGCACGATGATGTGAACCGAGGCGACTGGCTTTAACCAGTCTTTACAGAGAAGAGCTAAAATGTTCTGCATTTTGCCAAGACCCGTCTTTGTACGGGCCTACACAAGAATGCGGAACGGACGGCTAGAATGTGTTGTCGCACATTGCCGTTCGTATCCGTGTCAATAAGTGTAGTTGATTGCTAACTTGGCGGCTCGTTTATCCACCTTATTCCTTACAGAATCTCACTTTCGGAGATCTGCGTCAAACAAATTTCAGTTTTTATTTTTCCAGCGGGCATCCGCTGCCTTCTTGGCTATAGCTCTTCGCTCTTCGGCGTTGAGTGATTCGGCTCTTGCCTTGCCGCCTGATAGCCCCCCTTGTCGCTGGCCTTCTTTTTTCTTCTGGGGCTTCACATTCTCTTCCTCCCCCGTTGAAATATCAACAATCAGCTTTGCAAGCTGGTTAGGATCTCTGGGCCTTTTGGGATTCTTTGCCATGCTGATAAGATAGCACGGGCAGGCTGGGATTTCTATATTTTCAATATTCAAACTGAGACACTACCGTATTTTTTAGAATTCTTCGGAGTTTGTTTTTTTCTTTTTCCAGATCTCGTTCCCGCTCATTCATTTTTTTTACGCACTCATTCCTGGGGTAGAGCTGAGGGGTCTTGCGCCTTTTTTCGTTCATGTCATAATTCCATCGAGCATTGAAAAAATGAGTGTAGCAGAGAAAGTCGATGGCCCGTCGTGCCTCAAAAGCAGCCTGGTTCTTCCGGTCTGTCTCATCGGAAAAAAGGTTTCTTAGAGATGGTAGAAAACGCATCAGAACCCTTGTTTTTTGGACATATCTGAAAAGAGAGCCCGAACATAAATACCCGATGTTTATCTGTCAATAATTTTGATTTTATCGTCTATCAAGGCGCGGGCGGAGACGGAATGGCGGACACGGGCGCAAGCTCAAATCCCTTCTCCGGGAGGGTTTCAAGCCAGGACTTCAAGGACTCCAGCATTTGCGGAGAAGGCACAATCACCCCTGTTGCCGCCCCATGATCCCGGGCGGCTTTCTCCAGCGTGTCCCAGGAAGGCTCTGAGAAAATTCCTGTCCCTTTAATGTAACGGCCGTTATTGGCCGTGGCGACCCCCGGAATAGTGCTGGGAGCCTCTGGGTTCATCTCGAAGGTGCCCACGCCTCTGGCAAAAATCATCTGGAAAATTTTTCCGGCGGGATCAGCCTGGGCCGCAAGAATACTGTCGGTGTTAATGGCGATACCGGCATAGCCGGGCGTTTTGGTCAAAACCTTGTACATACGTCGCGTGTTGCTTTGCAAATTAAGGGCGAAC
>JAIOYC010000079.1 GCA_021741325.1 Alphaproteobacteria bacterium | reverse complement strand
CTGCGTGCATGTGTTCTATACCGTCATCGGAATCGCCGCCCTGATGGCGCAATCGACCCTGATGTTCACCGTTATCAAATATATCGGCGCAGCGTACCTGATATATATCGGCACCAAGGCCATTTTGTCCAAGGGCGATCCATCGCATCTGGAAGAAGGGGAGCCGAACCCGAACACGGCTGCTGTTGCCGCACCCGCGAAATGCATGTCGGCGCTCGCGGCACTGCGCAGCGGCTTTATCACCAACCTGTTCAATCCCAAGGCGACGCTATTTTTTCTGGCCATGTTCACGCAGATCATCGGCCCGGAAACTCCTGTACACGTACAGATATTCTTTGGCATGACCTGTGCGCTTATCTGCGCGGGATGGTTTTCCGCCGTGGCACTCGTTCTGACCAAGCCGCGCGTTAAAAAGGTTTTTCTGCGCATCGCCAAATGGATAGACCGCGTGTGCGGCGGCCTGATGATCGCCCTGGGCCTTAAACTTGCCGTAGCGCGCTGATCGGCCATTCAATACCCTCGCCGAGGGCATGCGCATGGCCAACCGGGGGTGGTAAAGACCCAGAAAAATTTATTGGTTAGAGATCAATGCTGCTTATAAATTTTGCAAGACTTCTCGGAAGGACGCCACCAAAAAGAGGGGGATTTAATTCCACTTTACCGGTCCCTTCATAACCTATTCCACAAGTCACTATACTGGTGACTCTTCCATGATTATCGAAAATTGGAGAGCCTGAATAACCCGGTCCCACATAAAGCCCAGAATTGGAATCAATAGCTGTGCTGAACATTACATCCGTATCTTTAAACACTGAACAAAAAAACATATCTAGTTTTTGAAGCAGTACAGGATGGCACTCCGCTACACCATTAAATCTGCTTACAAGTGTTAACCTTGTCGGTGTTCGCGCAAAATTCTCCATCGTCAGAAATGGGGGTGTATTCTCAGGCCCAATAGATTGATCAAGCTTTACAACAGCTAAGTCTATTGTTGTTTTAAAACTCGGAATGAGTCTTTTAACAACACGTCCACTCTCTCCTTGAGAGTTGATAACATCCACCTCGTGCAGATTTACTCTTTTAAAATTCTGTAAACAGTGCCCAGCAGTTAAAACAGTGTCCGGCGCGATAAAGACTCCATGAGAGTAATACTCCCTATCTAATTCTTTTGTAACTCCTATGATCGAACAGACAGAATTCTGGGCACTTTCTCCGATGTTAGGATAAAGATCAGGTTCTTTTTTTGAAAAAGAGTTGAAAAAAGACATTTCGTATTTATAGGTGATACTCGATCATTCTGTCAAAATTTATCAAGGGTCTAGATTTTTTTATAAAAATCTCTAGGATTCCTCCCTCCATGAAAGCTCTCGTCAAAAAATTCTTGCCTCGTCCGGCTCTGAACGCGGCGCGGCGGATTCAAAGTCATCTAAAGCTTGTGACGCAGGGGCGCAAAAATTTTGACGCCTCAAATCTGCGCGCGGCGGAGGATCTGGATGTTCCGGCTCTTCTGCGCGGTGCGCCGTTGTGGGAGCGGGACAATGCCCTCATTTCCCACTTTTTAGGCGGAGACGACAGGGACCAGGGGGTCAATCCCGGCGACCGGCGGGCGATTTACACCCTCATTGCGGCCCTGAAGCCCGCGCGGATTTTGGAGGTCGGGACACATATCGGGGCTTCGACCCTCTATATCGCGGCCGCCCTCCGGTCCGCAGGCGGGCATGTCACCAGCGTGGATATCCTGGACGTGAATGCTCCTGATGGACCTTGGCGGCGGGCGGGTTTGCCCGGATCTCCGCGGGAAAATCTGACAAAGCTGGGTTGGGAAGGCCATGTAACGTTCGTTGCGCAGCCCGCGCAGGATTTCATGGCCTCAATCGCCGAAAAATTTGATTTTATCTTCCTCGACGGCGATCACGGCGCAGATTCTGTGTATGGCGAAGTCGCGGCGGCGCTGCGGATTTTGAATCCGGGCGGATTGATCCTGCTGCATGATTATTATCCGGGGGGGGAACCACTGTTCCCCGACGGCAGCGCCATCGCCGGGCCTTATCTGGCCCTGGAGCGGATCAAGCGGGAAAATCCGCGGATTGCGGTCCTGCCGCTTAGTCCGCTTCCCTGGCCGACCAAGCAGACAACGCATATGACCAGCCTTGCGCTTCTGGCAAAAATCCCATGAAAAAGCCCCTCATTGGCGTTTTGGCCCTGCAGGGCGCGGTGCAACCCCATAAGCCCCATATTGAGGCAGCGGGCGGGGAGTTTCGCGCCGTGAAAACGCCTGTCCAGTTCGACGAGGTGGATGGATTTATCCTTCCCGGCGGGGAGAGCACGACGATGCTGAAACTCATCGACAATTTCGGCCTGTGGGACTCGCTCGCCCGGAACTTCGCGGAAAAGCCGGTCTGGGGGATCTGCGCGGGATGCATCCTGATCGCGGAGAAGGTGAGCAATCCTGCGCAAAAATCCTTCGGCCTTTTGCCCATCAGCGTGGAGCGTAATGCCTACGGGCGGCAGCTTGAGAGTCATCAAGTGGAGATCACCGGCTATCCGGTCTCTTTCATTCGCGCGCCCGTTATTACGAATACAGGCGAGGGCGTGGAGGTTCTGGCCACCCACGACGGTGATCCGGTCTGGGTCAAGAAGGGGCAGGCCATGGCCAGCACGTTTCATGCCGAGCTTACCCTTGATTTTCCCTCGCCCATGCACAGGGCGTTCGTGGAGATGGTGAAGAAACGCGCTTAGAGGCCGGGTATATTCGGTTCAGGCGCGGGGGAATTCTTTTTCATGATGAGATGAGCGCCTGGCAGCGCTTTGAGGAGATCCTGATATACCGCCTCCGCCTTATCGGCCAGGCCGTCACGCCCCGCGCTTCTGTAGAGCTGGATGGCCGTTGGGACGGCTTCCAGAATTTCCTTTTTGGCTTTCTGCGCAAGGGGCTCATATAGCGTGCGCAGGGTTTCTTCATCCGTCTCCGGTTTTCTCAGAAGATCCTTGGCGATGTCCCTTTCAATTGTGCAGACCGTTAAAAGCCCCTCATTCGCGTCCTGCAGGGCGGGCGGATCGAATTTATAATTCAACTTGTTGCTCGTGTTTGAAAGATCGAGCGCGGCCTGGCGGTCGTACTCCCCGCGCGCGAAGACTTCCAGCCGGTCAAAGCTGCGCACGGCGTGCTGCATGATGAGGGAGGCATTTACAACAGCCTGTTCTTCGTCTTTTTTGAGTAGAAGCTTTTTCAAAAGAAGGGCGGAGGCAGCCGCATCGGGACGCACACCTTTTTCGGCGTCGACCGCCGCCTTGGCGACGTTCATCCGTTCTTTCACCTCGGGAATCGAAAGATCGCGGATAAAGGAGTCGAGTTCTGGCACGATCGTTTCGGGCGTATATTTGAAGGCGACCTCGTTCAGGTCGAATTCACCCTCAACGCCTCTTTTGGGAAATTTTTGCAAGATCGCGGGGCGCCGGTCGGGGTAATTCGCGTAGGCTTCGGCGATCACGACTGTACGTGCTTGCGCTTCACCCACAAGGTCGAACTGCTCCTTCGTGATTTCCTCAAACCCCAGAAGCATACGTCCCAGAACGCGCGCAAAAACCTCGCGCGGCGGGGGTTCCGGGAGACTGGCGACAGTTGTAAAAGTCTGAACGGGCATGAGCGTACCTCTTTCAATTTAATCGACGATCAATATAAAATAAGTTTCTGTAAATTGAAAGCTTTTTCGAATCCCTTACGGGCTTGCCGCCGGAAGGGAATCTGTGTTGATTTATAATCGCAAAAGGAAAAAATCATGCGCTACATCTCGACCCGCGGCGGGGGGACACCGCAAAGTTTTGAGGACGTCTTGCTGGCCGGACTTGCTCCGGACGGGGGTCTGTACATGCCCATGCGCTGGCCGAGGCTGGACCTGAACGCCCTGAAAGGCAGGTCCTATGCGGACGTGGCCGAGGCGGTTATGTTTCCGTTCGTGGAGGGATCTTTAAGTCGGCAGGATTTTAGCCATATTCTTCATGAGACCTATAATGCCAATATCTTCCGTCATCCCAGGATCGTCCCCCTGCGGCAGCTTTACCCCCATATCTGGGCGCTGGAGCTGTTTCATGGCCCAACGATCGCCTTTAAGGATGTGGCGCTGCAACTTCTCGGGCGGCTGTTCGATCATGCCCTGAAGAAGCAGGACAGGCGCATGACCATTGTGGGCGCGACTTCTGGCGATACGGGATCAGCGGCTATTGAGGGCTGCAAGGCCTGTGCAAACGCGGAGATCTTCATCCTGCACCCCAGGGGACGCGTGTCCGAGGTGCAGCGCCGCCAGATGACCACGCTGGACGCACCCAATGTCCACAATATCGCTCTGGAGGGCAATTTCGACGATTGCCAGGCGATGGTGAAATCCCTGTTCAATGATTCCTCTTTCAGGGCGGAGATGAATTTAAGCGCGGTCAATTCGATCAACTGGGCGCGGATCATGGCGCAGATCGTCTATTACGTGACCGCCGCGCTGGAGCTCGGCGCGCCCGAAAAGGACGTCTCATTCGCCGTGCCGACCGGGAATTTCGGGAATGTCCTGGCCGGCTGGTGCGCGCGCCAGATGGGCCTGCCGATCAAAACCCTGGCCATTGCCAGCAACCGCAACGACATTCTCACGCGGTTTTTTGAAACGGGGGAAATGAAGGCACAGCCTGTGCAAAGTTCCCTAAGCCCTTCGATGGACATTCAGGTTTCCAGCAATTTCGAGCGTTTCCTGTTCGAGATCCTTCTGCGTCATCCGGAAGATTTGCGTGACGCGATGCAGAGCTTTACACAAACCGGCCTTTACAAACCAGCACCGCATGTCCTGGAAGAAATCCGCCGTCATTTTCGCGCCTTCCGGGCGAGCGATGCTGAAACGCTGGAGATCATCCGCAAGGTGCACGGGGATACAGGCTATATCCTGGACCCGCACACGGCGGTCGGAATGAAGGCTGCCCAAAGGTTGGCCGGCGAAGGGCAGCTCAGGGTCGTAACCCTTGCCTGCGCCCACCCGGCCAAATTCCCCGATGCCGTGGCCGATGCGACGGGAGTCATTCCGGTGCTGCCGCCCTGTCTGGGCGACCTTATGAGCCGAGAGGAACGATTCACGATTCTGCCCAACGATGTTGAGAGCGTGAAAGCATTCGTGCGGGGGCTGGCTGAATAGATTCCGAAAGGAAAAAGCCTTAAGCGCTCAGGACCTTACGGCCCTTGGCGCGTCTGCGGGCAAGGACAAGGCGGCCATTCTTGGTGGCCATGCGGGAGCGAAAGCCGTGGCGGCGTTTGCGAACAAGGCGGCTGGGCTGAAATGTGCGCTTCATGGCAATCCTCTTTTAATAAATTCCGTAAATATTAGATCCGGTTTTCTACATGTGTACAGCCCCCTTGTCAATAGAAAGAATACGGGGGCAGGGGGGTTAACAGAGGCGTTAAGTTGTAGAGAAATTCCAAACATCCTATAATATCAAGAGATAGGGGTTTTCAAGATAAAAGGGATAGGAAATGGTGTTTATTGGCATAATAAGAAAAGTCCTGTTTTTCTGTGTGCTAGCCGCTGCGATCCCATTTCCGGCCTTGGCGCAGGACAGCGGCCCTGCATCCGAATCGCTTGTCACACTTCCCGCTGCTCCGGTCGGGGGGACAGGAGAGAACCGCTACACCTACGAAGATATCTCCATGGAGGCCTTCGCCAGGCTTTACTGGGCGCTTTCGCGCCTGGACATCGCAAGTGACATCAATATCGACAACTATATGATGATCACGCAATGCGACATTTATAAGGATTACTCAAGCAACGAGTTTGAATGGAAGACCGTCCGCGCCTCAGCGCGCAGTGATATCGAGAAAAATCGCAGAACCTTTCCCATCCGTTACCAGTTTATGCAGCCTCTGCGTCTGGGCGAGTACAGCATCGACACGGGCAGGTTTGAGGTCATGGATAAGTATAAAATCAATGGAACCCGCCGTTTTGAAGTCGTCGCTTCCCAGGATCGCGATGCCATATGCGGCAAGACCGGCCCTATTATCGGGTATCCCAGAGGGATCATGCTGGAGCTGAGCCGTCCTTTTACACTGAAATCTTTCCCCGTTGATCCGGGCGTGGCGGAAGAATACGTCTCCAAAAAGCTGGAAGCCTTCAGAAAGCTTAAATCCGCACTGCAGACAGAATATTACCTGTACGAGCTGCGGGATGCCTATATCGTGATGAAGATCAAAGCATTCTCTTCCCAGGGGCAGGTGCGCACTTCGGACGGGAAATGGCTGGCCCATATCCTGGGCGTTCTGGAGGGCTATGAGATTTACGCGGATGAAGACCGTAAGGTTCTTTTATATCAGGAGAACCTGGTCCAGCGGAAACGCCACTCCCAGCTCGAGCGGGAGAAATTATTGAAGGAACAATATGAAAGGCAGAAAACCAATCAAGTGGAAGAACCCGCAAATATTCCAGAGCCTTCGCAGGTTCCGGCCGAGGTCGAGGGCAAAACCCCATAAATTTTTTTACAATCTGTACTATAGATTTCCGCTGATTTCCACGCCCACACCGGCTGCGTTAGGGAGGATATCGGGTTTTTCTATTCGTATCTTCAGGTGTTGTATCCGGGCGTCGCCGCGCAGTGTATCAAAAATTTCCCGCGCGAAGGTCTCCACCAGATTATAGTGGCGGGCGCTGGCCAGATCGGCGATGGAATGGGCCATACGCTCGTAGCACACGGTTTCTTGAAGCTCATCCGAAGCGGGCAGGGCCCGCAAGAGCGCCTCCACATTGACGATCACCCGCTGGGGAGCTTTCTTCTCGTGCTCCCGCACGCCGATAGACATCATGACGATCAAATCGCGAATAAAAATGGTTTGAGCATCCACCATCATGATTCTTACTCTTAGGCGCCGCTTTCGGCCTGAAGCCGCTGGCGGAGGGTGTCAATGGGCATTGCCCGCCCGTTCTCGCTATAATGCCAGAAGGTCCAGCCATTGCAGGAGGGCGCGTTTTGAACCGCCGCCCCAACCTTGTGGATGGAACCGCGTACATTGTCGATCCGGTTTTGCGTCATCAAGGAGCCGTCGGCATGGACCTTGGCGCGGTGCCGCTTCTGTGAATCCGTCAGAATGACCCCCGGCCGCAGAAGGCCGCGCTCGATCAGCGTGCCGAATGGGACGCGGGGTTGCTCCCGCTTGGGCTTTGTATCCATCAGGGAGTCTTCCATGGGCTCCACGGCGTCGATACGATCCCGCGCTACGGCCGCGTAGGTTTTATCGCGTTCGATCCCGATGAAGGGACGTCCGAGTTTTTTGGCCACAGCCCCGGTCGTGCCCGTTCCGAAAAACGGGTCCAGCACCGTGTCGCCCTTTTTGGTGGAAGACAGTAAAACCCGGTAAAGAAGGGATTCGGGCTTTTGCGTGGGGTGGGCCTTTTTTCCGGCATCGTCTTTCAGGCGCTCCCCGCCCGTGCAGAGCGGCAAGGACCAGTCAGAGCGCATCTGCAGATCCTCGTTGAGGGATTTCATGGCCTCGTAATTGAAATAATATTTTGAATCCTTGGATTTGGAGGCCCAGATAAGGGTTTCATGGGCATTGGTAAAGCGGCGCCCCCGGAAATTGGGCATCGGATTGGTTTTGCGCCAGATGATATCGTTCAGGATCCAAAACCCCAGATCCTGCAGGATCACGCCCAGCCGGAAAATATTGTGATAGCTGCCGATCACCCAGATGGAACCGTCGGGCTTCAGAAGATCGCGCGCGGCGGACAGCCAGTCCTTGGTGAAATCATCATAGGTTTTCAGGCTTTCAAACTGATCCCAGTCATTGTCCACGCCGTCGACGCGGGTGTTGTTGGGGCGGTGAAGATCCCCGCCGAGCTGCAGATTATAAGGGGGGTCGGCAAAGATGCAGTCTATGCTGCCGGGTTGGAGGCCGCGCATGATCTCCGCGCAGTCGCCGATCAATATGGAATCTGTGGATGGTTTTAATTTTTGACTCGACATTTATTTTTCCCCTTAAAAGTACAGACCGAATCATGAGTCAAAA
>JAIOYC010000078.1 GCA_021741325.1 Alphaproteobacteria bacterium | reverse complement strand
TTCCATCGTCCGGAGTTTTGAGTTTTCCCAGCGGCTCTCCCGCGCCCACTTGCCGCTCGACCACTGTATCAATTTTTTCCAGTCCTGCAATAAGGCTGTGATAATCGTCCCGATGTTCGATGATGACCATGTTCCCGTAATTTTTAAACGGCCCCGCGAATCGGACGGTCCCCCCCATGGGGGCCACGACAAGCGCGCCGGCGCGGGCCTCGATGGTGATTCCCTTGCTGGGTGCGCCAAAGGAGTCCGGTTCGTCGTATGCCACTGTGACGGCTCCCGGCACGGGCAGGCGCGCGCTTCCCGGGCGGGGCGGCGGGGCGGCTGAAAGATTCGCTATCTTTGTTTGAGGAGCTTCCGTTTCATCCTTGCGCTTGCGTGTGCGTTGATCGGCTTCCGCCTGTGCCTGCGCCCTTGCGCGCGCTTCATCCAGTTTCCGGAGAAGGTCCTGAAGGTTCTTTGCCTCGGCCGATATTTTTTGAATGGTCTTATTCGCGGTTTTAACGTCTTCCATCGTGCTGGCGTACAAACCTTCGCGCTTTTTCAGCAGGGCGTCCATTTCCTCCTGCCGGGCGATCAGGCTCTCCGATTGCTTGAGGGCTTCGTGTTTTTCGCGCTCCAGATTCTCAACCAGTTCGCTCAGCTGATCCAGATCCGCGCGCAGGGAAGCCGTTTTGCTGTCAATCGCGGCAATGATTCCCTTCATGATCAGGGCGCTCCGGGCGGTTTGCACGGCCTTATCGGGACGGGCGATCATGGCTTCCGGAGGCTGGCGTTTCATCCGTGTGAGCGCCAGGATCAGACGGCCGGTCGCGGCCCTGTCTTTTTCCATGCGCTTGTCGATCTCTGCTTTACGCGCGGAAAGATCGGCGATTTTATTTTCAAGGGCCTGCAGGCTCTTTTCATTTTTTTGGACATCCGCCGCCAGCGCCGTCATCGTGCGGCGCGTTTTTTCCAATTCATTTTTGAGAGAGTCCGCATTTTTGGAAAGGGCCGCTTGTTTTTCCTGCTCCTGCGCCAGGGAGGTCTTCAGATCTTCCAGGCGCACCTGTTCTTCCGGGGGCTTATTGGCCGCGCGTGCGCCGGGTCCGAGAGACGCGCAGAGGAGAAGGCACAGAAGAATAAGTTTCAGGTGGTTCAAGGCAACGGTCCGCAGGCAGGGCATAGAGACCCTTAAAGCCTAATCCATGCGGTGGCCGTTGTCATCGCCCTATCCCGGAATATCCGGAGGAAAAGCGGAAATTGTCAAAGAGAGTGGGTTTGATCCGCCAGGAAAGTCTTTGCTTTCTCGGTCGCGCGTTCCAGTTCCCCTTCTTTAAAGGTATAAGCAGAAGGATCCTTAACCCTCTCGCGCGTGGTGCCGTCGAGCAGGAAATCGAGGGGATTTTTTCCGGCCTCGCGCCCGTGCGTATTTTTGAATGGCCGGCCTTGCGGATCGGTTAGCACAGTCCAGGGCTTTCCGGATTTTATGGCCTCTACGTTAAATTGAGGAGACTTTTCAAGGAGGCGAGGCAGCCAGATTGTGAGACTCTGTTTCTCCTCGATGGCCGTGAAGTTTGCAAAAGCCATGGGTTCGGAAGGGGGCGCATCGAGCGCTGTAAGATCGGGCGTGTCTTTTATTGTGGATATTCCATTAAAAAGCAGAGTTTTGGTCATTGTTTTCAGTCCCTCTGGATATTTTTTGTTTACAGATTGCGCCGATTTCTATCACGCCTTCCTCCTCCCGTCAATTTATTATTGGAATGTAGGGAATGGCTACTCCCGATGATAGGGATGGCCCGCGATGATCTGCTGCGCCCTGTAGACCTGTTCCAGAAGCATGACGCGCGCCAGAAGATGGGGCCAGGTCTGGCGCCCGAAACTCATGAGTCGGTGCGCCCGGTCCCGGATATCCGGGGTCAGCCCGTCCGCTCCGCCGATCACAAATTGAATATGGCTGCGCCCGGAATCGGCGAACGTCCGCAAAACCGAGGCGAATTCCGTACTGCGCAGGCTCTCACCGCGCTCATCCAGCGCGATCAGCGTGGCGGATTCATGCAGATGCTCCGCGATCTTGCGGCTTTCCTCCCGCTGGGCGGCGGCGGCGTCGGTTTGCTTGCTCTCCACTTCATAAAGGGAGAGCGACCAGCGGATTCGGGTGGAATAATCCTGACAGAGCTCGAAAAACGGGCCCTTCCGAAGCCTTCCCACGGCGATGATGTCGATTTTGAGCATGACTGAGGGGATTATAGTGCGGACAGGAGGGCGCTTCAAAGAGGCTTTTGTCTTGTGCGAGGCAGCATCGAAAGAATTTTACAGACTTCTTATATATTTTTATAAATAAAGCATAAAAAATAAACAGGGAGACAAATATGATTGATTTTGAAAAAGCGGCGGCTGATGTCGCAGCGGCTCTTAAAAATGGTTCAGGGCAACACGCTCAGGAATCTTATGACCAGGCGACCGGCTGGAGCGTTCAAGCGCGCAACGTTACAGAAAAAAGCAGTTTCGTTGTCAAGCAGGATGGTATTCCGATTAAAGTTTACGTCCACCCCTTTAAGGCTGCATAGGCAGACTCAGCCACGACCGGAACGCGCGCTCGATCACCCGCGCCAGAAAGAGAATCTGGTCTGTGGCCTGGCCTTCATGGAACATTTGCGGATCGCGGCTTCCAAAGGCCAGAATCGCGGGCGGCGTGTTCATCGAAATATCCACCCGCAGCATGATTTGCGAGCGCACCAGCGCGGCTCCTCCACCATAAACGGCCTCGATTCCGCCGATATTATCCTGGAGCAATACGCTTTTTCCGCTCATCCAGCGGTCTGCCGTGCCTGGGGGAATGACGCGGATTCCGTTCGTGTTGATATGGGGGATGGATTCGCCGTCGCATTCCACCACCAGAACCGCGATATCCACGCTGAGCAGGGAGGCAAGGTCCATCGTGATACAATGGATGAAATCTCCGAAATTCTCGGCCTCCAGCAGGCGCAGAACGGCCTTGTGCACGCGCTGCTGGTTGTTCATGTTGGCGCGGCTGGTCTCCACGATTCCGCGCGTGGTTTGCATGACCTCTTCCTTGTCGGCCTTGAGGCGTTCGATCATATAGGATTGGAAATCCGCCACACCCTTGGCGGATTTGGGCGGAATTAAAAGATCAATCGCCTCCGGATTTTTCTGCAGGAATTTCGGGTTCTTGCGCAGGAAGGCAACGACGTCTTCGGCGGAAAGGGACAGGGGAGAGTCGGTAAGCGTGTCTGACATTTTTTAAGTTTACACCAGAGGGGGGCCGAGAAAAATAGCCTTTTCACGGGACTTTCAATTCCTGTCATCCTGAGGAAGCGGAGCGACTGAAGGATCTTGGATCCTTCGCTGTGCTCAGGATGACAGGGGAAGAAAATTACAAAATACTCTGCCCGGTCTTCTTCCAGTCCTCGACGAACGCGGCCAGGCCCTTGTCGGTCAGGGGATGGTTATAGAGCTTGCGGATCACGTCGGGCGGGCAGGTGGCCACATGCGCCCCCATCTTGGCGCTCTCGACGATATGCAGGGGGTGACGCACGGAGGCCACAAGAACTTCCGTGGTGAAATCGGTGTAATTCTCATAGATCGTCACGATGTCCGCGATCAGGGAAAGCCCGTCCATGCTGACATCGTCTAGCCGCCCGACGAAGGGGGAGACGAACGCCGCTCCGGCCTTGGCGGCCAGGATTGCCTGCGCGGGGGAGAAGCACAGCGTGACATTGACCATGGTGCCGCCGTCGGAAAGCTCCTTGCAGACTTTCAGCCCCGCGGGTGTGAGGGGCACTTTTACAGCCACGTTGTCGGCGATCTTGCGTAAGATTTCGGCTTCCTTGCGCATGGTTTCATAATCGGTCGCGGCCACTTCGGCGCTGACCGGGCCTGAAACGATGTCGCAGATTTCCTCGATCAGGGGGATGAATTTCTTGCCGCTTTGCGCGATCAGTGTGGGGTTGGTCGTCACCCCGTCCAGCAGGCCCGTGGAGGCCAGGTCCCGGATGTCGTCGATATTGGCGGTGTCTACGAAAAATTTCATGAGAGTTCCTTTTTTCTGAATTTGAATGGGTTTAGCACAGAGTGTCCGGTGTTTGAAGATCTATATTCCGTCATCGCGAGCGACCGGAGGAAGCGTGGCGATCCATGGATGGATTGCCACGCCTGCTGCGCAGGCTCGCAATGACGAGCGGGAAACTCTGTGCTAAAAACTTTTGATGACCCAAAGCACGCTATTCGAAGACAAGCCGGGAAGGACGGTTTCCGTTCTGGTCCCGTATCCGGTGGAGCGCGCGTATGATTACGGCGTCCCTGCGGATCTTGACCTGCTCCCCGGCGATTATGTGTGTGTGCCGCTGGGCAACAGGGAAATTCCCGGCATCGTCTGGGGTGAGGGGCAGGGGGATGTAGCGCCTGCGAAACTCAAGACCGTTTTGTTCAAATATGATCTTCCGCCTGTGCCGGAGGCTCACCGGCACTTCATCGACTGGGCGGCGGAATATACGCTGAGCCCGCGCGGCTCCGTCTTGAAAATGGCTTTGAGCGTGCCCGCCGCGCTGGAGGGAGAGAAGCCGGTGGTGGCATACAAATTAGCCCTCTCCCCCGGTGGGGAGAGAGCTCTTTCCCCTGTGCATCGTAAGGTGCTGGATGTTCTGGCTGACGGGGTTTCCCGCCGACCTTCTGAAATCGCGGATCTGGCGGGGTGCTCGGCGGGGGTCGTCAAGACGATGGCGGCAAAGGGTTTTTTGGAGGCAGTCGAAATTCAGGGGGCTCCGCCGTGCCGGGCGCCGGACGTCAATCGGCCGGGCGCGGAGCTCTCGCCGGATCAGAAAGCCGCGGCCGGTATTTTGAGCGGCCATGTCCGCGCCGGTCAATTTAAGGCGACGCTTTTGGATGGCGTCACCGGCGCCGGAAAGACGGAGACGTATTTCGAGGCCGTGGCGGAGGCGCTGAGGCAGGACAAACAGGTGCTCATCCTCCTGCCGGAGATCGCGCTGTCCAATGCGTTTCTCGACCGTTTCCAGTCGCGCTTCGGCTGTGCGCCCGCGCTGTGGCACTCCAATCTTACCCTGGCACAGAGAAAACGGACCTGGCGCGGTGTGGCGCAGGGTGAAACGAAAGTCGTGGTCGGCGCGCGCTCGGCCCTGTTTCTGCCCTATGCGGATCTGGGGCTGATGATCGTGGATGAGGAGCACGACCCCGCCTACAAGCAGGAAGAAGGCGTTATTTATCATGCC
Source organism: Alphaproteobacteria bacterium (assembly GCA_021741325.1). Taxonomy (GTDB): domain Bacteria; phylum Pseudomonadota; class Alphaproteobacteria; order Micavibrionales; family Micavibrionaceae; genus JAIOYC01. The sequence goes on along the minus strand of JAIOYC010000078.1, from coordinate 3,209 downwards.
CGCGACATGGCCGTGGTGCGCGCGCATCTGGGAAAAATTCCCGTGGTTCTGGTTTCCGCCACGCCGTCTTTGGAGACCATTCACAATGCCTGGATCGGGCGGTACGAGCATCTTCATCTTCCCGACCGTTTCGGCGGCGCGCGGCTGCCGGATGTAAAGCTGATCGACCTGCGCGCGGACAAGCCGGAGCGGCAGCATTTCATCGCACCCACCCTGAAGGCCGCCGTGGAGGAAACCCTCGCCCGGGGAGAGCAGATCTTGCTGTTTCTCAACCGCCGGGGCTACGCGCCGCTGACGCTGTGCCGCACCTGCGGCCACCGGATGAACTGCCCCCGGTGCAGCGCGTGGCTGGTGGAGCATAAAAGCGGCGGGAACCTTCAATGCCACCATTGCGGCTTTCATATGCGCCCGCCCGAGCGCTGTCCGGAATGCACGGACAAGGGATCGCTCGCCGTGTGCGGGCCGGGAGTGGAACGCATCCTGGAAGAGGTGAAATCATACTTCCCCGCCGCGCGCACCATGCTTCTGGCCAGTGACACGGCGGAGAGCAACGACTCCCTGCGCCAGATGATCCGCGATATCCGCGATCATAAGGTGGATATTATTATAGGCACGCAGATCATCGCCAAGGGGCACCATTTCCCTCAGCTGACCTGTGTCGGAGTGATCGACGCGGATCTGGGGCTGGGCGGGGGCGAGTTGCGCGCATCGGAGCGGGTTTACCAGCTTTTGCATCAGGTCGCCGGCCGGGCTGGGCGGGAGGAAAAACCGGGAACGGTCTATCTTCAGACCTTCATGCCCGAGCACCGCATCATGAAGGCGATGGCGGCGGGTGAGCGCGACAAATTCCTGGAGGTCGAGGCCTTCGAGCGCGAGCAGGCGCACATGCCGCCCTATAGCCGGCTGGCCGGGATCATCGTCTCCGGGCGGGACGAACGGCAGGTGCTGGAGACCGCCAAGGCGCTGGGGATAAGCGCGCCGCAGGGCGAGAATATACAGACCTTCGGCCCGGCGCCCGCGCCGCCTTCCCGCCTGCGGGGAAAATACCGCCACCGGCTGCTGGTCCGCGCGGACAAGGCGGTGAATATCCAAAAGACCGTGCGGGCGTGGGTGGGGGGCGTGAAACATCCCGCCGCCGTGCGGGTTCAGGTGGATATCGACCCGCAGGGATTCATGTAGCCGTAACTGTCATCGCGAGCGCCTGAAAGGCGCGCGGTGATCCATGGATGGATTGCTTTAAGGCTTAAACCACGGGACCGTTCAATTCGTCCAAAGATCTGAGTCGAAGCGCCTCTTCATTGCCCTGTCCGGGCTGCTGGCGGCGCATCAGGGACCAGTCGCGGAGACCTTTATCCGCTATCGCATAGGTCTTATTCTTTCCGTTTTTCTCGGATACCAGTACACCCTTTTTTTCAAGATTTTTCATCTGGGCGGACAAATGGCCGCTTCCCCATTCGGCGAATTCCCTGCCGCACCCCTTGTGGTTATTGATCAGGTCGCGAACGGTGAATTGGGGAGGCATATCCGCCGCATCGAGGGTAATGATTCTCTGCTGATCGGGAAGCCGATCGCGTCTTTCCTGATAGAAGGGAGTCAGACGGTCAAGCGAAAGAGCTCGCTCGGGCATATCGGAGGGAACTTCAAAAAGGCGTCTATTTGTCATCTTTGTCTCCTGAGTTGAGAAAAAAATATAACGCCCTCAGATATTTTTGTCAAATAATTCCGTAAAATACTTTTGAAGTGGGGATTTTCCTTGTCTTCCCCTTCATTTCCCCTTAAACATCCCTTCGGAACGCGGGTGTGGCGGAATTGGTAGACGCACTGGATTTAGGTTCCAGCGGGGCGACCCGTGGGGGTTCGAGTCCCTTCACCCGCACCAGGCTTCGCCCTTACGGGCTTCGGGTGGCTTACGCCATCGGATATACAAGATCTTGGCCGGGGCCGGGATGACGAAATTTTTTGATGACAGGTTTTTAAGGAGAAAAAACGCCATGCAGGTCAAGCAACTTAAACACGACGGACTTCTTCATGAGATGGAAGTCACGCTTCCCGCGACGGAGATCGACGCGCATGTGGACCGCCGCCTTCAGGAAGTCGGCAAGACCGTCCGCATGGCGGGCTTCCGCGCGGGCAAGGTGCCTCTGGCCATCCTGAAGAAGCGCTACGGCAAGGCCGTTATGGGCGAAGTTCTGGAACAGGCCGTCAATGAAAGCTCGGCCAAGGCGCTGAGCGACCAGGGCCTGCGCCCCGCGTTCCAGCCCAAGATCGAGGTAAAATCCTTCGACGAGGGCAAGGATCTCACCTACACGCTAGAAGTGGAAGTGCTTCCGACCTTCAAGCTGGCGGAATTCAAGGGCGTGAAGCTGGAAAGACTGGTCACGGCTCCCGAAGACAGCGCCGTGGACGAAGCTATTGCGAAACTGGCGGACAATCATAAATCCACAAAGCCCATCACCGGAAAGCGCGCCGCCAAGGAAGGCGACACTCTTGTCATTGATTTCGACGGACGCACGGCGGATGACGACAAGCGCCAGCCCGGCATGAAGGCCGAAGGGCATCATCTGGAACTGGGTAGCGGCATGTTCATTCCCGGATTCGAAGATCAACTCATCGGCAAGAAGGCCGGCGAGGATGTAGAGGTCCGGGTGGAATTCCCCGCCAATTACGGCTCCAAGGAGCTGGCCGGGCGCGCGGCGATTTTCGATGTGAAAATCCATGAAATCCAGGAGCCTTCCGAGGCGGAGATCAACGATGAGTTCGCGCAGCGCTTCGGCCTGGCGGATGTGGCCGCCCTCAAGGACGCCGTGCGCGGCCAGCTGGAGCAGGAATTCGCCAACAACAGCCGTCTGACGCTGAAGAAGAGCCTGCTCGATTTCCTGGACGAGGCCCATAAATTTGATGTGCCCCTCCGGATGCTGGGCATGGAGCATGACAATATCATGCGGCAGGTTGAAAACGCCCACAAGCGCGAGGGCAAGGCCGACCTGACGGATGCCGAGAAGGCGGAGTTCAAGGACATTGCCGAACGCCGTGTGCGTCTGGGCCTTATTCTTTCCGAAATCGGCCGCCAGAATAATCTGAGCGTCTCTGACGTGGAACTCCAAAAGGCCGTGATCGCCGAAGCCCAGAAATATCCGGGGCAGGAGCGTCAGGTGTTCGATTACTACGCGAAGAACCGCAACGCGCTGGAATCGTTCCGGGCGCCCCTG
>JAIOYC010000077.1 GCA_021741325.1 Alphaproteobacteria bacterium | reverse complement strand
ATCATCGATTCCGAAAGGAGGCTTCGCGTGACCAGAAGAGCCAGGCCCAAAACACCCCCCACAATATAGACCGTCCGCCAGGGGAGAAATTCAGAGACCAGCGCCGCAGCGACGACCCCGAGAAATCCCATCCCGATCAGCACCATCACGCCGGTGCCGCGCCGGGTATGGTCCAGCCTTTCGGAGATGAGCGAGATCCCCGCCCCTAGCTCCCCCGCCAGCCCCAGCCCCGTGATAAAACGCGCCAGCGCGTAAGACGGCACATCCTGCACGAACGCGCAGGCCAGCGATCCGGCGGAATAGACAAGGATCGAAAAATACAGCGTGCGCTTGCGCCCGAATTTATCGCCCAAAACGCCTGAAATCCAGGCACCCAGAATAAATCCCCCGAACTGGGCGTTGGACACGAAAAGACCCGCCTCCGTGATCTCTTGTCCGGAAAGGCCCAAATCCCCAAGGCTTTCCATCCGCACCATGTTGAAGATCAACAAGTCGAACATGTCTATGAAATACCCAAGCGCCGTGACCATGACGGTCAGGCCGAGGACGCGTTCGGACCTTATAAAAACTTGCCTCTTCATAGGCTTGCCGACAGGCCAAGCGATACCCGGACCTTATGCGCGGAAAAATCGTATCCTGCCCCTGCTGCGATTTTATAGCGCCCGTATGTTCCTATGACCTGTCCATCGGCCCCCGGCTTTCCGTCTAGCAATCCTGCCGCGCCCCGCAGGCGGAGATGCTTGCCGACAGGGAAAACGCCCTGTCCCAAAAGGGACGTTTTGAGCTTTCCATTGCTCTTTATGGCCTCCGCCATGAAGAGCACGGAAATCTTCCCGTATTGATCGCTATAGAGAGCCGCAGCGTAATTATCAGACTGACTCTTTCCGTTCAGGCCTTTTGCAAAGCGCGCGCCATGATATTGGGCTTCAGCTTTCCCGTTTTTTCCCACCTTCCGCGTCAGAGAGGCCTGCCCGAAGAAGGATGGCCTGGCCGATGTCCCCGGCCCTGCCTCATCGCCGAAACGCGCGTTGATAAATGGTATTTTCCAGCCTATGCCAAGGGTTCCGCCCAGTTCGGTCCTCCTTCCCCAGGAGCAGGTTCTTCTCACAAGAGCGCCGGTCACACCGCCTCTCACGGTCTGTCCCCGGTCTAAGGCCGGCAGCGGGAAAGTCTGCTCCACCTGCCTTGGAAGATTTCCCATGAAAAAGGGAGGAAGCAGTCCGCCCTGAATATTCCATGGGCCGGTCTTTTTGCTTCCATTCAGATAGAACAGCCTGAGATCTTCCTTATCGCCGATTTTTTCTGGATTCAGATTGTCCAGCTTGACCGCGCTCTGGACGTTCCATCCACCGGGCATAGCCGCTGTCACGATGACGTTCTGGAGATCGTAATTGTATCTATTGCCTTTTTTATCCAGATCGATATCCGTAATAAACCGCAGAAGAGCTTTGATCTCCGTTTTGGGCTTTCCGCCGGTGCTGTCCGGGTGGGGCAAAATGTTTTGTCCAGAGAGTTTCTGAAAACCCGCTGCCACCGTCAAAGCAGCCGCCATAAAGATGGTTGTTAGTTTACGCATGCCCGTTTTTCCTTTCACGCAGATTGCATGCGGGGATTATTACCCATAATTTTATTTTTTCAAAAATACTGTCGTGACAATTCGACATTATATGTCGTATAATTGCGACAACATGATGAATGATATTTTTGAAACGCTGGGATTCAGGGAAGAGGAGGTCCGGGCCTATCTCTCCCTTCTGGATTCGGGACCCTGCGCGGCGGGGGATCTGGCCAAAATCATGGGCCTCCCGCGACCCACCGTTTACGGCTATCTGGAACGCCTCATGGCGGGCGGGCTGGCGACGCAATCGCTGCGCCGGGGGGTAAAGATTTTCGTACCCGAACCGGGGGAGAAAATCAGGCTCCTCTATGCCCGCAAGATTGAGGATCTGCGGAGTAAGGAAAAGGCGCTGGACGATCTTCTTCCCACGCTGGAAAAACGGACCGGCATGGCGCTCATGCGCCCGCGCATCCAGGTGTTCGAGGGACGCGAGGGGCTGGAGAGCGCGCTGCAGGACGTTCTGTCCCACCAGAGCATCAAGATGCTTTCCTTCTGGTCGATCAAGGCCGCCATCGAGGCCACCTCGGAGGATTTTTTCTGGTATCACAACAAGGAGCGCATCAAGCGCGGCATCCAGATCGACGCCATCTGGCCGCCGGAGCAGGCGATCGACGTGAAGCGCTATCCCGCGCTGGGGGCTGGTCCGGCTTTCAAGCGCGAAATCCGCATCGCGCCGCAGGGAATCGAATCCTCCATGGGGTACTGGATTTACGCGAACAAGGTCCTGTTCGCCTCCTCCCGCAAGGAGAGCTTCTGCTTCATCATCGAGAGCGCGGAGCTTGTGCAGATGATGTCCAACCAGCACCGGGTGATCTGGGATCTCTCAACCCCCCTCACCCCCAAAGCGGCGGACATGAAGCCGTTCCTGGATGATCTGCACAAGGACGACTCGTAAACAGCCCTCTCCCGGTGGGGAGAGGGGTAAAAAACCTTATCCGCTTTTCTTCTTTGCGCCGCCCTTGCCCGTCGGACGCTTGGGGAAAGACCGCTTCTTCACGCCGGAGGCCTCGCGGGCCTTGGCCTTCTCGGCGGCCTGCGCCAGAATTTCAACCGCCCGGTTCATGCCCACATGCAAAACATCGTCATCCTTGGGCAGGGAGGTAAATTTATCCGCATGCTTCAGATAGGGGCCAAAACGCCCGATTCCGCCCTGGATCATTTCCCCCGTCTCCGGATGCTTCCCGATATCGCGTGGCAGGGATAAAAGCTTGAGCGCGCTTTCCAGCGTGACATCCTCGATCGCCGTGCCCTTGGGCAGGCCCTGCCTTTTCGGTTTCGGTTTGGCGGGTTTTTTCGGCTTGGGCGGGGCTTTCTTCTTGCCCTCGGCCTTCGCTTTTATTTTGGCCTCTTCCCATTCCTTGAGGGCCTTGGCATAGGCAGCCTCTTCCGAAGCCACCTCGGGCGGCGGATCAATCTGCACATAGGGACCGTAGGGCCCCCTTCTTAAAGATACGCTCCGTCCCGTACCGGGGTCTGTCCCCAGGATTTTGGGCTCGTTGCTCAGGGCCGCGGCTGCGTCATCCTCGCCCGTGGGAACCACCAGCGGCCGCGTGAATTTGCATTCGGGATAATTCGAGCACCCGATGAACGCGCCGAACTTGCCCAGGCGCAGCCCCAGCTTCCCGTTGCCGCAGGCCTGACAGACCTTCGGATCCGTTCCGTCCTCCCGCGCGGGAAAGAAGTGCGGCCCCAGCTCGGCATCCAGATGGTCGATGACCTGGGTAATGGTCAAATCCTTCGTGTCGTCCACGGCGGCCTTGAAATCGACCCAGAAAAGACGCAGAGCCTCCTTCCACGCGACATGCCCGGCGGCTATAGCGTCCAGCTCTTCTTCCAGATTGGCCGTGAAATCGTAATCGACATAGCGGCTGAAAAACTTCGTCAGGAATGTCGTGACCAGGCGTCCCCGATCTTCGGGAATGAAGCGCTTCTTGTCCATCGTGACGTAATCGCGCTCGCGCAGAACCTGTAAGATGGAGGCGTATGTGGAGGGGCGGCCAATGCCCAGCTCCTCAAGCTTCTTCACAAGACTGGCCTCGGAGTAGCGCGGCGGTGGCTGCGTGAAATGCTGGTGCGGGGTCACGCCCGTGATCTTGGTATGGTCGCCCTCTTTCATGGGGGGCAGGCGGCGGTCCTGTTCGTTCTCGGCATCCTCGGCGGAATCCTCGTCCTCCTCCCGATAGAGCGTCAGGAAACCGTCGAACGCCACGACGGACCCCGTCGCCCGTAAAATAACATCGTCCGTGCCGTCGGAAATATCAGCGCTGACCTGATCCAGCACCGCGTTTTCCATTTGGGACGCTACGGTCCGTTTCCAAATAAGCTCATAGAGCCGAAACTGCTCGGGATCAATCTTGCCGCGCAGCTCGTCGGGGGTACGGGCCAGGCTGGTCGGGCGTATGGCCTCGTGGGCTTCCTGCGCGTTCTTGGCCTTGGATTTATAGAGGCGTGGCGCCTCGGGCAGATATTTATCGCCATAATTTTTTGCGATTACCTCGCGGCATTCAGTCACGGCTTCCCCCGAAAGAGTCGTACCGTCGGTTCTCATATAGGTGATGAGACCAACCGTCTCGCCGCCGATATCCATCCCCTCATAGAGCCTTTGGGCCAAACGCATTGTATGGGCGGCGGTAAAGCCCAGCTTGCGTGCGGATTCCATCTGAAGGCTCGAGGTGATAAAGGGCGCGAAGGGGCTGCGCCGCACCTGCTTTTTCTCGATGGTCTGGACGGAAAGATTTTTATGCCGGATGCGCTCGACGGCCTTGGTGGCGTCTTGTTCATTGGCCAAGTCGAACTTGCCGAGCTTGTTGCCCGCCAGATGGCTGAGACGCGCCGTGAAGGGCGCCCCGTCTGGCGTGTGCAACTTGGTCTCGATGCTCCAATACTCCCGGGCCCTAAAGAGCTCGATCTCGCTTTCACGCTCGCAGATAAGTCGCAGCGCGACAGACTGCACCCGCCCCGCCGAGCGCGATCCCGGCAGTTTACGCCACAAAACAGGTGAGAGCGTGAACCCCACCAGATAATCCAGGGCGCGACGTGCCAGGTACGCCTCGATCAGGCGCGTGTCCAGATCCCGCGCATTGGCAAACGCCTCCTGCACGGCCCGCTTGGTGATCTCGTTGAAGGTGACGCGGCGAACCTGCTTGCCCGCCAGAAGATTCGCGTCCCGTAAAATCTCCTGCACATGCCAGGAAATGGCTTCCCCTTCCCTGTCCGGGTCGGTTGCGAGAAACAGCGCTTGCGCGCCCTTCAGGGCTTTTTTGATATCCGCGACATGCTTGGCCGAGCGCTCGCCCAATTCCCACTTCATCGCGAAATCGTCCTCGGGCAGGACCGAGCCGTCCTTACCCACCAGATCCCGCACGTGCCCGAAGGAGGCGATCACCTCATAATCGGGCCCCAGATACTTATTGATGGTCTTGGCCTTGGCAGGCGATTCGACGATGACGAGGTTTTGAGCCAATGGTGTTCCTGCTGGATTTTTGAAAACTGTTCGTTTCTCTGGCATGTTCCCGGCCGTCCGTCAACGGGGAGAAAAGCCAGCCCCCCGATCATAAGCCTGGAATATTGACAAATATTTAAGAAAACTTCGCTTTGTTCCGCTATTGCACGAGACTGACGCGGTTCCCCGGCAGGCGCTTCACGCGGCCCGCCAGTTCCAGCTCCAGAAGCGCGGTCTGCACCGCGGGAACGCTCACTTGACAGGCACGCACCAGCTCGTCAATGCCAGAGGGCGCGAAAGAAAGATGCCCGATCACCGCGTCCTGCAAATCGGCGGGAATATCGGCCTCCTCGCCCATCGGGAACGGCGCATCATAGACCGTCCCATAGGGCTCGCGCAGTCCGCCGCCGGAAAAATCATTCAGCGTCTCCAGAATATCCTGCGCGTTGCGCACCAGCGCGGCTCCTTGCCTTATCAGGTGGTTCGGCCCCTGCGCGCGGGGATCCAGCGGATGGCCGGGCACGGCATAGACGTCCCGACCCTGCTCGCCCGCCAGCCGCGCCGTGATGAGGGAGCCCGATTTCATCGTCGCCTCTACCACAACAACGCCTTTGGACAGGCCAGAAACGATGCGGTTGCGGCGCGGAAAGCTCTGCGCGAAGGGTTTCTGGCCCAGCGCGCTTTCGGCCACGATCAAACCCCGCTCGCGGATCTGCTCATACAGGCCCTGATTTTCTTCGGGATAGATGACATCAATCCCACCCGCCACGACCGCGATGGTTCCGGTATCCAGCGCCCCCTTGTGCGCCGCTGTGTCGATCCCGCGCGCTAGGCCCGAGACAATCACCTGCCCCAGCCGCCCCAGCTCGCCCGCCAGTCCCTGCGCGAACCGCATCCCGTTGATCGAGGCATTGCGTGCGCCGACCATCGCCAGGCATGAGCGCTGCAAAAGCGTGGAATCCCCCAAAATGCTGATAACCGGCGGCGCGTCGTCCGTGGCCGCCAGCGCCAGCGGATAATCCGGGCAAGCGGCGGTGATGATCCGGCCGCCGATCTGGCGCAGGGCGGCGTATTCTTTCTCCGCCACCTCTTTTTTCGCGGGCGTCAGCGGGGCCGCGCGTCCGCCCTTCCGGGATAGATCGGGCAAGGCTTCCAGCGCTCTCTGCGCGTTTCCATACCGTCCCAAAAGCCGGTGAAACGTCACCGGCCCGACATTCTCCGTACGCGCCAGACGCAGCCAAGCAATCTTGTCTTCTTCGGACAAGATTGCCGGCTTTCTAACGGCAAACAAATGGGAGGTCATGAGAACGGGTGCTCCTTCATCAAATCACGCAAGACACCGGGTCAGATTTTATTTTTTCCAAACCCGATACGGGGCTCCTGCCCGTTTATCAGCCGCGCTATATTCCCGCGGTGCTTCCAGAAGATGAGAACAGCCAGAATGAGGCACAAAACAGCCAGTTTTTCATCACCCAGCCACAACAGCGCCAACACGGGCGAAGCTCCGAACGCGCTCAACGCCGCCAGCGAGGATCGCCGGAAAATAACCGCCACCCCCAGCCAGATCCCGATCATCGCCAGCCCCAGAAGCGGCATGAGCATCCCCAGCGCGCCCAGCGCCGTGGCCACGCCCTTGCCGCCCCGGAAGCGCAGCCACACCGGATACATATGACCGGCCACCGCCGCCAGCCCCGTCCCCAGGATAATCTCTGCATCCCCCGACTGGAAGGAGAGCCAAACCGCCAGCGCGCCCTTCAGCGCGTCCAGCAGCAGCGTGAGGGCCGCCAGCCCCTTGTTCCCCGTGCGCAAAACGTTCGTTGCGCCGATATTGCCCGACCCGATGCTGCGGATATCCCCGAGACCCGCCGCTCGGGTAAGCAGAAACCCAAAGGGAATGGAACCAAGGAGATAACCGAGAAAAATAAAGAGGATGTCCATAAAACGGAAATAGCAGAGTTCAGGGGAGGAATCCAGAGAGGTCTTCAGGCAGGCTTTTGATAATTTTAATTTCGCCCGAGATACTCCCGGCTTTGCATCTCTTTCAGCCGCGAAACGGTGCGCTCGAACTCAAAGGCGTGGTCGTGCCCGCGATAAAGCTCCTCCGGCGGGGCGTCGGCGGTCATGATGAGTTTTGTGCCGCTTTCATACAGCGCGTCGATCAGGATCATCAGGCGCTTGGCCTCGTTGCGCCGGTCGTAGCCCAGAAGCGGCACGTTTTCGAGCACAACCGTGTGATAGGTCTGCGCGATCTTTAAATAATCCTCCGCCCCGTGCGGCGTCTCGCACAATTGCGCGAAGGAAAAGCGCGCCACGCCCTCCGCCGTGTGGTTCACCACGATGGTGCGCCCCTTCACCTTCAACATTTCCCGGTGCTCCGCCATACCCTGGGTGAGCTTGTGGTAGGCCGCGTCCGCCCGCGCCCGCGCCTGCGCGTCAAGAGGGTAAAAATAGCTGCCGCCTTCCTGCAGAAATTTCGCGCGGTAATCCGTGTCGGTGTCCAGATGAACCACAACCATACGGGTCTTGAGAAGCCCGATGAAGGGCCGGAAGCGCTCGCGCTGCAATCCGCCCTCATAAAGCTTGTCCGGCGGCCAGTTGCTGGTGGCCACAACCACCACGCCCAGATCGAACAAGGCGGTGAACAAGCGTCCCAAAATCATGGCATCCGCCACGTCCGTCACATGGAATTCATCAAAGCACAAAACCCGGGAGCGCGCCGCGATCAGCGCCGCCAGCGAGGGCAGAAGCCCGTCTATCCCCTCGCTGAAATCATCCGCGGAGCGGCGGGAGTGGAAATAATCATGCACCTCGATCATGAAGGCGTGGAAATGCACACGGCGCTTGCGGATCTGCCCCGGCACGCATTCAAAAAATAGATCCATCAGCATGGATTTGCCCCGCCCCACCCCGCCATAGAGATAAACGCCTTTGGGAACCGGCGGCTTTTTCCGGGGCTTCACGCGGCCAAGAAGGGTCCGCCACAAGGGAATGCTTAAGGATTCCTCGTGCGCGGCTAGAAGCTCTTCATAGAGACGCTGAAGCTCACGGACCGCCCTGTCCTGGGCCGCATCGTGGTGCAGAAATCCGGCACGGATTTTCTCGTCATAGAATTTCAGGGGTGTGATGCTCATCGCGCGGGGCCGAAAAACGGATTAAAAGAATGGAAAGCTCGTACAGAGCGAGAATAGGCAAAGCCAGCATGATCTGGCTCATCACGTCGGGCGGGGTGAGAAACGCCGCCACGACGAACACGATGATAATCGCATATTTGCGTCCCTTTGCAAGCATGTCCGCCGTGATGATCCCCGCCTTTCCCAAAAGCGTAAGCGCAACAGGCAATTGAAAACACAGGCCGAAGGCGAAGATCAGCGTCATGATCAGATCCAGATACTCGCTTACCCGCGCTTCAAGCTGAATCGGCAGGGCTGTCTCCGCGCCCGTGCTCTGAAAGCTCAGGAAAAAGGGCCACGCCATCGGCAGGACGAGGTAATACACCGTCGCGCCGCCCAGGAAAA
>JAIOYC010000002.1 GCA_021741325.1 Alphaproteobacteria bacterium | reverse complement strand
CGTCATCGCGAGCCCCGGAATAAATCCGGGGCGTGGTGATCCATCCACCGATAGCTGGATTGCTTCGTCGGACTTCGTCCTCCTCGCAATGACGATCATCAATTTATAGAGACGCGCTATATTCCATGGTCCCGGCCTTCCCCCTTCCCCCTGTGGGCTTCGGCGGACGAAGTCGCCGGAATGACGGGAGGCGAACCCCAAAAATGCAAAACGACCGACAAGAGCCGGTCGTTTCAGTTTCTATTCAGAAGAATACTTAACTCTGCGTGAAGCCGTTTTCGCGAAGAGTTTCGATGCGATTTTTAAACGCCTCACGCCCTTTAAGCGCAGGAAGAGGAAGTTTTTCCTCGGAAACGGAGGCTCCACCAAACTTGTGGGCTAGGCTATTATCAAACTTGACCCGTGAGATATGGGCTCCGATGATTTTATCACGGTTTGCAAAGGTTTGTATGGGGGACCTTCCTCCATTGCTATCAAACAAACTTTGATGAGTGCTGTTAAACATACTTTTTCTCCGTTTTTTAAAAGGTTAACATTTTAAATGTGCCACCCTCCCACAACTCCCAAATCAAAAGCGGCGAGAAAACGATATAAAATTTCTACAAAATTACAGGAAATAAGTCAAGAAAATTCAAAAACCATCACCAGGATTATTCCGCGGGGGTCAAAGAGGGCGCGAATTTCAGCCCTTCGGCGTGGCAGGCACGGCGGCTGAGAAGGTGAAATCCCACCCCGCTCACGATATTCACGGTCGCTATGGCGCCGAAAATGCCTGGAATCCCCCAAAACGCGCCGCCCACATACACGGCGGGCACCATCATCAGGATGAATTTCACCACGATCATGGCGAAGGACCGCTGGGGCTTGCCCATCGCGTTAAAGGCCGACGCCCAGCCAAACACCAGATTCCCGAACGCCCAGGACAGCGGAACCGTCCGGAAATAGAGCACGGCGACCCCGATGACGGCCGGGTCGCTGGAAAACATCTCCGCCAGGGGACGCGCGAACAGCGCCAGCAGGACCGCCGCGCTCAGCGCCCAGATCATATTGAACCCGATGGCCAGCCTGATGGTGCTGTGGACGCGGCCATAATCCCGCGCCCCCCAGTTCTGCCCCACCACCGGGGCCATGCCCACGGCCAACGCCATGACGGCTAGCATCGCGAAGCCTTCCACCCGCGTGGCGATTCCCTGGGCCGCCACGGCTTCCGGCCCATGCAGGGCGAGGAGCCCCACGATAAAGGCGTTTGCGGCGGGCTGGATCGTGTTGGTCAGGCCGGCCGGCACGGCAATAAAAACAAGCCGTTTTACCGAATCAGCGAAGCGGTCCATCTGCCAGCGCGTCAGGTCGATCATCTTTTTCCGGACGATCAACAGATACAGCCCGGCGGCAAAACCGCTGAGATAGGCGCATAAAGTCGCGATGGCCGCGCCGTGTACGCCCAGCGCGGGCGCTCCCAGAAGACCGAAAATTAAAACAGGCGCGAGTGCCAGATTCACGACCGCCACAATGGTCATGACCAGCGCGGGGCCCAGCGAATCGCCTCCCGCGCGAATCGCGGAATTCCCATTGGAGGGCACGGAGAGAAAAACAGAACCCAACAGCCACAGCGGCATATATTGCCGAATGATCGGCAAGGTGACATCATCGGCGCCTAGCAGGGCAAAGAGCGGGTCCAAAAACGCGAAGCACAAAAGCGCCACCGCGCCCGAAACGATCACGGAGAGAATCAGGGTATGGAGGGTAATGCGTTTTGCATCCTCCATCCGTTTTTCACCGATCAGGCGGGACACCACCGATGCCGTGGCGATGTTCAGCCCGAAGGACAGGTGTGTAATCCCCATGATGACGGGAAAAGTAAAACTGATCGCGGCGAGCTCTTTCGTGCCGAGTTTCGCGATGAAATAGGCATCCACGATCTGTACGCTGATGACGGCCAGAAGCCCCCAGATCATCGGCAGGGTCAGGCGCACCAGATGCCGGTGCACCGGCCCCGTGGTCAGATCGCCGCGGGTGCTGTAGGGAAGGGGCTTGGGGATGGAGGGTATTTCTGCGCTCATTTTTGAGTTTTCTGAAATTTATTCACACCCGCAGCACGTGCACCGAGGTCTTGGGCTTGAAACCCAGCATGTGGACCATGAAGCGCCGCAGGCCGATGCGCAGCTCCTCCGCCACGAAATGATCGTCCAGGCGTTCTTCCTTGGTCATGTCGCCGATAATTTCCTCAACCTCTTCGTAGAGTTTATCCAGGATCTGCGTTTCCGCGGCATCGTCCTCGTCGAACAGGCCCATCGTATCCAGGCGCGGCTCTCCGAGAATCTCGCCGCGCGCGTTCATGGCGAGCGAGACATGGAGCGCCCCGGTGAATTGCAGCTTTCGCCGCTCCGTGATGGAGGCATGATTCTGCGGGATGATCCGTTTTTGATCCACGGCCAAAATGCCCGTTTCAATGTGATCCACGATTCGCGCCGCACCGGGCGCAAGCTGGATGACAGAGCCGTTGCGCGGCACGACCACGGTTTCAATCTGGGATTCCTTGGCAAAACGCGCTTGCGCGACGAGCTGCGCGTGCTCTCCGTGGACGGGAATGACGGCGGCGGGTTTGAGCCACTGGAACATCTGGGCGATTTCATCCCGGCAGGGATGACCCGAGACATGGATAATATTGTCCGTGTCGTCGGTTGTGATGACGTCGATCCCCCCGGCCGCCAGGCTGTTTTTCACCTCGTTAATTTCCCGGTCATTGCCGGGGATGGGGCGCGCTGAGAAAATAACGGTATCGCCCTTGCTCAGGGACACGCCCCGGAAATCGCCGCGTGATATCTTGGCCAGCGCCGAGCGGTATTCACCCTGGGAGCCCGTGACGATCATCAGGGCTTTCTCGCGGGGAAGCGCGCTGAAATCTTCTTCGCTGATAAAGTCGGGAATTCCCTTCATCAGGCCGCATTCGCGCGCCGCGCTAAGCATCCGGTGCAAGGAGCGCCCGACAATCGCGACGCTGCGCCCCGATTTCTTTGCGGCGCGCGCTATGCTGATGATCCGGCCGATGTTGGAAGAAAAAATCGTGACCGCGATGCGCCCGGTGCAGGTCCGGAACTGCGCCTCAAGGCCGGTTTCCACATCGCTTTCCGAACCTGCCACGCCCGGCACGGCGGCGTTGGTGGAATCCCCGATATAGGCCAGCACGCCTTTTGCGCCGGCTTCACGGAAGGGCGCCGGGTCGGTGGGTTTTCCCGTTACAGGCCGCGGATCGAGATTCCAGTCGCCACTATGGACGATTTTTCCATGAGAGGTATCAATGAACAACGCGCAGGCGTCGGGGATAGAGTGCGCCACAGGCACGAACTGAACGCTGAAAGGTCCGATTTTCACAGTGTCCATGGGCTTTACGACATGAACAGGGACTTTTCGAACTCCCGCATCTTCCAGTTTTCTGCGCAGAACAGTGGCGGTGAAGGGCGTGGTGTAGATGGGGCATTCCAGACGCTCCCACAGATAAGCCACCCCGCCTATATGATCCTCATGCGCGTGGGTGATGATAAGTCCCTTGAGATTTTCTCCCTGCGCTTCCAGAAAAGCCGGATCGGGCAGCAGCAGGTCAATGCCCGGAAAGCGCTCATCCGCGAACCCTATGCCGCAATCCACGGCCAGGAATTGTCCTTGCGTGGCATAGACATTGAGATTTACTCCGAATTGCTCGGCCCCGCCAAGGGGGATGAAGTGAAGGGCGGCTTTATCAAGATCAGGCATGATGAGGTTCTACCGGGAAGCGGGCGGCGGGGAAAGGAAATAAATATTTACATATATTAAAAACCGTGATCCGCGCACTGCCTTACGGTTACATGTTTACAGCTTTTTAGATTTATAGATCACGAGCAGACCTTTCAGGGTCAGTTCGTCATCCACATGATTGATGATCGGCATGTCCTTGGCAAAAAGCGGGGCCAGGCCCCCCGTGGCAATGATAAGGGGTTTGATGCCCATTTCGGCGGTAATGCCCGAGATCAAGCCCTCGATGAGCCCCCGATAGCCCCAATACACGCCTGACTGCATGGCTGAAACCGTGTCCTTGCCGATCACATGCTCCGGGCGCCGGATACTGACGCTGGGCAGTTTCGCAGCAGCCTTGTGCAAGGCGGAAACCGACAGGTTAATGCCCGGCGCTATGACACCGCCCGCATAACGCCCCTGCGCATCGATGATGTCGAAGGTCGTGGCTGTGCCAAAATCAATGACAATGGCCGGCATGGTATAATAAGCCTGCACGGCCACCGCGTTCACGAGCCTGTCCGCGCCCACATCCTCCGGACGTGTTATATCCAGGGCGATATCCACCAGATCCTTGGTGACGAAGAGGGGCTCGCGGCCCAGATATTTGGAGCAGAAGGCGGACAGGTGAAAATTCGTCTCCGGCACGACGGAACTGATGATAATATCCCCCACCTCGTTCCACGCGATTCCCGCCAGGTCGAAAACCTGGTTCAGAAAAGCCGCGTATTCATCCGCGCTGCGGCCCGGCACGGTGCGCAGCCGCCATGAATTCAGCAATGTGTCTTGCCGGTAGACGGCAAAGACGGTGTTTGTATTTCCCGTATCGACGGCAAGAAGCATGATCGGTCTTTCTTAAAATTCTTTATTCGCCATCTTTCATCAACGCGGCCACGCCGGGCAGGGTTTTGCCTTCCAGCCATTCCAGGAAGGCCCCGCCCGCGGTGGAAATATAGGAAAATTTCTCTGCCACGCCTGCGTTTTCGAGCGCGGCCACGGTATCGCCCCCGCCCGCGATGCTGACGATTTTCCCGGCGGCGGTCAAGTTCGCGACCTCGCCCGCCACCGCGTTTGTGCCCGCGTCAAAGGGCTTGATCTCAAAGACGCCCAGAGGGCCGTTCCACAAAATTGTTTTACAGGCGCTCATCTTGCGCACGATATTTTCCACCGAGCGCGGGCCGATATCGATCGCCATGCAGCCCTCTGGAATGGCGTCGCTCTCCACAATTTCAAACGGCGCGCCGGATCGGATATCCCGCACGACGAACGAATCCAGCGGCAGGACGATTTCACACCCTTGTATCTGCGCGCGGGCCATGATCGCGGAGGCTTCATCGGCCATGTTTTTCTCGCACAGCGACGCACCCACAGCCGCGCCCTGCGCGTACAGAAAAGTCGTGGCCATCGCGCCGCCCAGAATGAGGTAATCGGTCTTCTCCAGAATATTATACAGGACGTTGAGTTTCGTCGAAATTTTTGAACCCCCGACAAGCGCCGCTACGGGTTTTTTCGGATTTTCCAACGCGCGATCGAGCGCCTCCAGCTCCTGCGTCATCATGAGCCCGGCGGCGGCTGGCAGAGCATGCGCCAGCCCTTCTGTCGAGGCATGGGCCCGGTGCGCCGTCGAAAACGCGTCGTTCACATACACATCGCCCAGAGAGGCCAGCGCCTTGATGAAGTCCGGATCGTTGGTTTCCTCGCCCTTGTGAAATCGGACATTCTCCAGCAGAAGAACATCTCCGGCCTTCAGTCCTTCGGCCGCGCTCTGCGCCGCCGGACCAACGCAGTCTTGGGCGAACGACACGGGGGCTCCCCAGCTTTCCTCCAGCGCAGGCACCAGGAAGGAGAGGGAAAGAGAGGGGGTGCGCTCGCCGTCCGGCCGTCCAAAATGGGATAAAATTATGATTTTTGCTCCGGCCCCGCGCAGCGCGTCGATGGTCGGTCTCAAGCGGTCGATACGCGTCGTATCGGTGATTTTTTTGTTCTGGGCGGGGACATTCAGGTCGGCGCGCACAAGCACACGCTTCCCCCTCAAGTCAAAATCACGGATGGTTTTGCAGGGCATGGGATGTTCGGCTTTCGAGTTGGACATGTGCGGCCGCGGCCGCAATTTTTCTGGTTTTACGGCGCGCATCGAATATTCTTGGCTCTCAGAGCCAGAGCGCCATCCGGATCGCCGCGCAATGTAAGTGAAACCTTTACGGTTCTCTGATTTTGATCAGCGCAGGGGATTTGCACAATTCGTGGCGCTTGTCCCGGGGGCGTCTGGTATTCAAAACTTACATCTTGTCGTGCGTTTCCAAAAATGCCCTGTATTTTTCTCTCCTCTTGAACCGGAACGAGAGCGTTTTTCGAAAAGGAAGGACCCATTTGAATGACGAATTGAGGCGAGGCGCCAAAGACAGCCCTGAAAAGCTGGGCATCTTCGTCCGATTTTATCTCTTGAATTCTAAGCAATCCCAATTGTCGTTTCGCCATACCCTTAACCTCTATCCTGTTTAAGAGTTTCTAGCATGAATTTCATTTATACGTCAATAAGCCTTATGAGCGCACACTCTTAAAACTCTCCGTCGCCTCGATCAGTCGCGAACGGAGCGGCGGATCCAGGGCGGAATGCCCTGCGTCGGGGACAATCACATAGTCCGCCTCCGGCCAGAGCTGATGAAGCCGGTGAGCTGTGCGGAGGGGACAGATGAGGTCATATCGTCCCTGCACGATGACGCTGGGGATATGACGAAAAGCCGGTATGTCGTTCAGAATGCTCTGTGTGGCGGAAATAAGCTCGTTCACGAAATAATGCGCTTCGATCCGCGACATGGACAGGGCATTTTGTTTTTGCTCCTCCGTCGTGATCGTTTCGTAATTCGGATAGAGGGAGGAACACGCGCCTTCATAGAGATGCCAGCGGATCGCCGCCTCTATTTGCGCGGATATGTCCGTGCCCGTCAGGCGTTTGTAGAAAGCCCCCAGAAGATCCGATTGCTCGGCCTGCGGGATGACGCTGGCGAATTGCTCCCACGCCTCGGGGAAAACGGTCCGCATCCCATAGAGGAACCAGTCAATCTCTTCTTTCTCGCATAGAAAAATGCCCCGCAGGATCAACCCGCTGCAATGGTGCGGATGGTGCGTTGCGTAACGCAATGCCAGGGTGCTGCCCCAGGAACCCCCGAACACATGCCAGCGGTCTATGCCCAGATGGGCCCGCAAACGCTCTATATCCTCGACCAGATGGGCGGTGGTGTTGTTTTCCAGACAGCCCAGCGGATGGGAGCGGCCCGCACCGCGCTGATCGAAAATCACGATGCGGTAATGATCGGGATCGAAAAACCGCCGGTGGGTGGGGGTGGCCCCTGCGCCCGGCCCGCCATGAAGGAAAAGGATGGGGGTTCCCTCCGGATTGCCGCTTTGTTCCCAATAGAGTGTGTGGAGATCGTCCACGCTCAAAAATCCGCTGGAATAGGGCGTGATCGCGGGAAAAAGATCCAGAAGCGGCGCGCGATATCCCCGGCGCAGCCGCGCAGTGCCCTCATCGTGCGTATCGTTCTTGCCGGTGCGTGCCATCGCTTAAGTATTAAAAAATTAAGACGGACCTAGAACATAGCCTTTGAGAAAGGATGATCAAGTTTTTTCGCAATGAGAAGATATTTTTATTCGCTGGAAGGCGCGAGAAGGGAATAAATGCCTTTTTGTTTAAATTGACGCAGTGTTTCCGGAAGCGTTTCTTCTCCGTCAGCGTTTCGTGTCCAGAAGAGGAATTTTTTCAAAGGCGGGGAGGGTATAACCTCAAAGCCTCCTTTTTCAAAGAGAAGTTCGCCGTAGCGTGTTTTCAGATTTTGAACCAAAGACCGTGCATCCTCCAGTTGGTCAAAGGACATTTGGGGTGCGTCGGGCAAACCCTCTTCAAAAACCACCGTCCTTGAATCCAACATACGTTGGATCGGAGATTTCCCTCCCAAATCGAGAGGTTTGTGCAGAAGAGCCTGAGAGAAAGCATCTACAGCGATCATATGGCCCAGGAGTTCGGGCCCGTCTTTTTTAGACAGCAAATCGGATATTTCCTCATCAAGGACCATTTTATCTTTGGCATTTAAATTTACATAATTTACAGTCTCCAGCGCGGCGGTCAGATAGGTTTTCAAATTCTTTGAGGTTTCCAGCTCTGTTTTGAGGGCCCCGGACTTTTTCAAAAACAACTCTGTGAGCCCGTTTTGCGCGGAAGAGGCATGTGTATTGAACACATCCGCACATTGCTTAAGAATTTCGAGGGCTTCGCCCTGAGAAAATATAATGGCCATAGCTACTCCTTATCAAAAACTCTATGGCACATCAAAAAATATATGTCAATTTTATTCCGCACTTTCCGCTGCAAGAACTTCCACCGCTTGCGGGTGGTCTACCTCCATGTAAGGCCCGTTGTAGGACCGCAGCCATCCCCGCGCGCGCAGGGTCAGACCGTTCCAGGCCATCGGGTCCAGCCCTTGTTTTGAAAACAGGCGCCGGTCCGAGGGCGCGATGGACAAGGTAAAGTCCGTCTTCCAATCCGGTCCGAAATTCAGATACAGACGGTTTTTGTTCAATGCGGCGCTCTGGACCCGCCCTTCCACGATCCGGAAGCTGTCCATGTAGAGGTCGGCGTCGTCGGGGGTTAGAATTTTATAGGCGTCGGTTTCCCACAGGCCGGTTTTTTCAGCGCGGGCGGCTTGTTCAAGCGCGAGCATCTGCGTGTCCATTTCCGGGTTGCTGCGCGTTGTTTCCACCTGGGCGAGGCCGAGGGTGAGAATCATTCCCTGGACCCACGCTTTGTCTTTCGCGCGTTCCATATGCGCGATTTCATGCCCGAAGCGATTCGTGCGGCCCGTGTCTTTCTTTTTTGTCCGGTAGAGGACGACCTCCTGCCCTTCCAGCATGTCCCGCAGGATGCCCGTGGCCAGAACGGCGAATTCTCCGGGCTCTCCCCGGTCGAAATCGGGATAATGCAGGCCGGTCAGGAACACGGTTTGCCCGCTCCGCATCTGGATGGTCAGCGGGTCGATCACGCGCTCCACCGTGAGGGTTTCTCCCGCCGTCAGGGAACTGAAATCTCCGTGGGGCATTTGTTCCTGCGCGGCCGCTGGCAGGATGAAAATACTGGACCAGATGACAAAAAAAGCTAGTATCGGTTTCATGATGAAACAGTGGACAATTTCCGGCCTGCTTGGCAAGACCCTCCCCGCGCTTGTTCTTACGGGCAGCGCGTTTTTATACGGGTGCAGCGTGAACCCCGCCACGGGCAAATCCCAGTTTGCGGCCCTCATGCCCCCTCAGCAGGAAAGCAGCGTGGGCGCGCAGGAGCACGAAAAAATCCTGGCTGAATTCAAGGAATATAATGCCCCCGCCTTGCAAGCCTATGTCCGGGAGGTGGGGCGGCGCGTGACGCAAGACACCGAGCGTCCGGATGTCCAATATAAATTCTTCGTGCTCGACAGTCCGGTCGTGAATGCCTTCGCGCTGCCCGGCGGATATATATACGTATCGCGCGGGCTTCTGGCGCTGGCCAACAGCGAGGCGGAACTCGCCGCCGTTCTGGCGCATGAAACGGGCCATATTACCGCCCGTCACACGGCGGAGCGCTACTCCACGGGCATGTTGACCTCTCTCGGCGCTGCGGTGATCTCCGCGGCGGTGGATAGCAGCGGCGTGACCCGGGCGCTTGATCTGGGCAATAACCTTTATCTGAGCTCCTATTCGCGCGGCCAGGAAAACGAAGCGGACTCGCTCGGTCTGCGTTACATGACGCGCGGAGGCTATGACGCGCAGGCCATGCCGTCCTTCCTCGCCTCCATGCAGGCCGCCAGCGCGATGGAAAACCAGACAAGCGGCCGGGCCGAAGGGTTAAGCTATTTCTCAACCCACCCCCCTACCGGTGACCGGGTGGCCAAGACGACGGGAGAGACGGGCCAGTATTCGAAAAACGGCGTTGAAAACCGCGACGCCTATCTGCGCGCCATCGACGGGATGATCTATGGCGACAGCCCGTCCCAAGGCTTCGTGCGCGGTCAGCGCTTTGTCCATCCGGAGATGGGATTTATGTTCGAGGTTCCACCGGGCTTTACGCTGGTCAATCAATCCGCGCAGGTTGTTGCGACGTCTCCGGCGGGCGCGGCGATTATCTTTGACATGGAATCCGGCGGCGGCGCGCGCGATCCGTCCTCTTATCTCTCTCAGGTCTGGATGAAGGGACAGGCGGGCGCTGTCGAGCGCATCAGCGTGAATGGAATGCCCGCCGCGACCGCTGCGTTTAAAGGACAGGTCAACAACCGTCCCGCCACTATTCATCTCATCGCGATCCAGTGGAGCGATTCTGCCGGCGGTACACGGTTTGCGCGTTTCCAGATAGCCATCCCCGAAGGCGCTTCTCCGGCGCTCGTCGAAGATCTCAAGCGCGCCAGCTACAGTCTGCGCAGGATGGATCAATCCGAAAAAGCTCAATTCAGGCCCTATCACGTCCGGATTGTAACGGCCGGGTCTGCCGATACGGCGGCGTCCCTTTCCCGCCGCCAGCCCTTCGAGAACCTCAGCGAGCAGCGGTTCCGGGTGCTGAACGGCCTGGGCCCGCAGGAAGCCCTCAAAGCGGGTGCTTCTTATAAAATCATAGAAAATTGAGGCGAAGCCAAACCGTTTCTTATTGAAACGCGACCTCGTTGAAACTGCGCAATTTACGGCTATGGAGTTTTTCCGGGTCGAACCCCCGCAGCAGCGTCATGGTGAGAAGCCCCACCTGGAGGTGCTGTTCCACCCGCTCGCGGTAAAAACGGTCCGCCATGCCCGGCAGCTTCAACTGGCCGTGGAGAGGTTTGTCCGATACGCACAGCAATGTCCCGTAAGGCACCCGGAAGCGAAACCCGTTGGCCGCGATCGTTCCCGATTCCATATCCATGGCCACCGCCCGGCTCTGGCTCAGGCGGCGGTTTTGCCGAACCGATGAGCGCAGCTCCCAGTTCCGGTCGTCCGTCGTGGCCACGGTTCCGGTTCTCATCACGGTTTTGGATTCATAACCCGCCTTGCCCGTCACCTGCGCCACGGCCTGTTCCAGTGCTTGCTGAATTTCGGCCAGGGCGGGTATGGGGACGGCAAGGGGCACATCTTCGTTCAGGACATTGTCCTCCCGCAGATACCCGTGCGCCAGAACGTAATCGCCCAGTTGCTGCGAATTGCGCAACCCCGCGCAGTGGCCCAGCATCAGCCACGCATGAGGACGCAAAACCGCGACATGGTCGGTGATGGTCTTGGCGTTGGATGGCCCGACACCGATATTGATCATGGTGATTCCGTTGCCGTCCGAACGCTGAAGGTGCCAGGCCGGCATTTGCGGCATTCGGCTCTTTGGGTCCGGCCCGGTAAAGGCGGTGTAGCCCCCCGTGCTGCTTTGGGCCATGCCCATTTTCACGAATTCGTCGATATAGAATTGATAATTCGTGAAGATGATGAATTTCTGGAAGTGAGGCGCCGCCGTTCCGCAATAATGCCGCAGGCGCTGCAGGCTGAGATCCACGCGCGGCGCGGTGAAGAGCGAGAGCGGCTCGGCCCCGCCGGGTGCCGGGATATGGGTGCCGTTTGCGATCTCGTCATCCATCAGGTCCAGATCGGGAATATCAAAGACATCGGGCAATTGTTCGACTTGCTCCCGCGAGAGATCGCCCTCCAGGTGAAACCCTTCCCCCAGCCCGAAATGGACGGGGATGGGCGTCGTGCTCACGCCGATTTCAAGGGGAACATTGTGGTTTTCCAGAAGCTGCGTGAATTGCTCCCGATAATAATCATGAAAAATATCAGGACGGGTCAGGGTGGTCGCGTACACTCCGGGACGCGGCACAAAACCATAAGACAGCCTCGTATCACGCCGCCGCGCATGGATCGTGGATATTTTCACATAGGGGTAAGCCGCGGATATTTTGGCTTTGGGGACGGGTTCGCCGCGAACGAAATCCTGAAAGCAGCCCTGAAGATATTCTATGTGAGCATTGTAAATTTCAGTGGCGGCGTCGATGGCGCCTTGCGCATCCCGAAATTGCCGGGGCTTAAAGCTTTTGGGTTTCCTGATCATAAGGAATCATGGCTGATTTTTCACTGCGGTTCAACTCGCAACAGATTTCAGCACACACGCTTGGGCTGCCGGAGCTATCCGGACATCCCGGACGTCTAAAAATTGGGCTGTGCTTTGCACGGATTCGAACAATCCCTCATCCGTTCCCGTCAGCCACACCTGTCCTTGCAGCTCTTCCAAAAGTTCATACAGCGCGCCCCGGCGGTCCTCATCCAGATGGGCCGCCACCTCGTCCAGCAGCAACAAGGGAGGAGCGCCGCGCTCGGCCTTGATTAGCCGGGCATGGGCCAGGATCAATCCGATCAGCAAGGCTTTTTGCTCTCCCGTGGAACAATGGGAGGCGGGCATCCCCTTGGCGATGTAAGACACGATCAGGTCGCTCTTGTGCGGGCCAGTGGCCGCCCCACCTGTGAGCATGTCCACGCCCCGGCTTTGAGAAAGCTGCGCGGCGAAGGCTTCTTCGACTTCAAGGGCCGGGGTGTCCTGAAGCCAGTCTTCGATCTCGCCCTTCACCCCGAGGGCCGCGCGGGGGAAAGCGTTGGAATTTGCTGATTCGCACGCGGCCTGCAACCTCATGGAAAATTCCGCCCGGGCCGCGGCGACGGCGACCCCGGTTTGAGCCATCTGCCCTTCCAGCGCGTTCAGCCAGGCCGGGTCGGCTCTTCCCTCTCTCAAAAGGCGGGAACGCTGCGCCATTGCATTGTCATACCGGCTCAGGCTGGCGGAATGACCCGGATCGAAGGCGAAGACGAGCCGGTCCAGAAATCGCCGCCGTTCCCGCGCGGAATCCAGAAACAGCCTGTCCATCTGAGGCGTCAGCCACACACAGGCCAGATAATCCGTCAGCTCATGGTGGGCCTTGGCCGTTTCCCCGTTTATTCTCACGGTGCGCTTGTCGGTCTGCGGATCCCGGCCCGTTCCGATTCTTACGGACATATAAGAGGTCTCGATATTGGCGGATACCGCCCAGGGGGAAATATGGGCGCGGTTTTGCATCTCAGGCGCGCGCGCGCCGCGCAATCCGCGGCCCGGGGTAAGAAGGGAAAGCGCTTCCAGAATATTGGTTTTTCCAGCCCCGTTGGGTCCATGCAGCGCGATCAACCCGGGGCAAATGCCGGCCAGGGCTCCGTCTTCATAACAGCGGAAATTGTAAAGCTTCAATGATGATATGAAGGCCATGTATCGGTCCGTAAGGTTATCCCTTTCCGAATCATAAAGGGATTCGCCCGGCGTCACAGCTTTTGTTTTTTGAGAAACTCGGCGGGAAAGTGGATGAATTTTAAAAAATGGCTGTTTTGAAGGCTTAAAAATATCTTTAAATATACCACATATGGTGGTATACAATACCCAGAGACACAACATACGCTAATTTAAGGCGTACAACCTGTCTCCGCCCTTCGAAATTATCCCCGTTATTCACGGCTTGTGTTTAAAAAAGCCGGGCGGCGGGGATGAAAATCCTTACACTCGTCCTCAACGTATCTTCCAAAAAGGAGTTTCATGTCCATGCCCAAAAAGCTTTCCGATGATATTCAAGTCGCCAACTCCCCCCTTTTACAGGAGCGCCACGTCTACAAGCCCTTCTTGTATCCCTGGTGCTATGAGGCATGGCTGACCCAGCAGCGCATTCACTGGCTGCCCGAGGAAGTCCCGCTGGCCCAGGATGTCCATGACTGGAAGAAAACGCTCACGCCCTCGGAGAAAAATCTGATGACGCAGATTTTCCGCTTTTTCACGCAGTCCGACGTCGAGGTCAACAACTGCTACATGAAGCATTACTCGCAGGTTTTCGGCCCCGTCGAGGTCCAGATGATGCTGGCCGCCTTTTCGAACATCGAAACCGTTCACATCGCCGCCTATTCGCATTTGCTGGACACCATCGGCATGCCGGAGATCGAATACTCCGCCTTCATGCAGTACAAGGAGATGAAGGACAAATTCGACTACATGCAAAACGCCAGCATGAAATCGCGCCGGGATATCGCCAAGACAATGGCCATGTTCGGCGCCTTCACGGAGGGGCTCCAGTTGTTCGCGTCCTTTGCGATCCTGATGAACTTCCCGCGCTTCAACAAAATGAAGGGCATGGGCCAGATCGTCACATGGTCGGTGCGCGATGAAACCCTGCACTGCATTTCGATGATCCGCCTGTTCAATTCTTTCATCAATGAAAACCGGGATATCTGGGACGATGAGCTGAAATCCGAAATCACCGAGAGCTGCAAAACGATTGTCGGGTTCGAGGACGCGTTCATCGACCTGGCGTTCGAACAGGGCCCCATCGAGGGCCTGACGCCCACGGAGGTGAAGAATTATATCCGTTATATCGGCGATCGCCGTCTGCAGCAGCTGAATCTCGAGGCCGTTTTTGGAATCGACAAAAATCCTCTGCCCTGGATGGATGAGATGTTGAACGGCGCGGAGCACACGAACTTTTTTGAAAACCGCGCCACGGAATATTCCAAGGCCTCTACCCAGGGTACATGGGAAGATGTGTTCACCAAGGGCGTTTTCAGCGGAAACTACGGTAAAAAGACCGGCGGTTCCGACGATGGCGGCTCCATGGCGGCGGAGTAGAGGAAAAACCAACTGAGAGCAAAGCATGTGGTATCCGATCTTTAAAGCCGCGCTGTCGGGTGTTTTGGTCTCAGCGGTTTCCGAAACGGCGAAACGCAGCCCTTCCTGGGGTGCGTTGATTGCTTCGTTGCCGCTTGTCTCAATTCTGGCCATGATCTGGCTGTGGCACGATACCAGAGACGCCGAACGGATTGCTTCTCACGCAGAGGCCACTTTTTGGCTTGTCTTGCCTTCCTTGCCGATGTTTCTCGTCCTGCCCGTGCTTTTACGGGCGGGGATGCCTTTTTACGCGGCCCTGGGGGGCGCCTGTCTGGGGACGGTGGTTTTGTATTTGGGAACAGTCTGGCTTCTGCGCGGTTGGGGAGTGAATTTTTGAAATCCGAAGATGCATCAAACCTGTTGTATTTTTTGCGCTTTTTCCCCCGAAAAACCTGTGATACTGTTCAGTTTCTTTAAAACATAGCCGGGAATTTCAGACCCGAAACCGTATGGGAATGCCATGAAGATTACGATCGAACGCGCCGCGCTGCTGAGAGCCCTTAATCACGTGCAAAGCGCCGTTGAGCGCCGCAACACCATTCCCATACTCTCCAACGTTCTTTTGCGGGCGGAGAAGGGGGTTCTGGCCCTGGCCACCACCGACATGGATCTGGAGATCAGCGAATCGGTTTCCGCCAACGTATCCAAGGGTGGCGCCACGACCACGCCCGCGCACACGCTCCATGATATCGTGCGCAAGCTGCCCGACGGCACGGATGTCGAAATGACTCTGAACGCCGAAGGAACCCAGATGACGGTCAAATCCGGCCGCTCCCAGTTCAAGCTGGGCTGTCTTCCCACGGCGGATTTCCCTGAAATCGGCGCCGGCGAACTGCCCACGCAATTTTCGATTCCCGCCAATGATCTGCGGGCCATTATCGACCGGACGCGTTTTGCCATGTCGACGGAGGAAACCCGGTATTACCTCAATGGAATTTATCTGCACGCGGCTGAAAGCGCGGGCATGAAGGTTTTGCGCGCCGTGGCCACCGACGGGCATCGTCTTGCGCGTTTTGAAATGCCCCTGCCAGAGGGCGCGGAGGGCATGGCCGGAATCATCATCCCCCGCAAGGCGATCGGGGAGCTGCGCAAACTGGTCGATGACGCGGCCGATACGATCCGGATTGGTCTCTCCGCCAACAAAGTCCGCTTTTCCTTCGATCATGTGGTTCTGACCTCGAAGCTGATCGACGGCACCTTCCCGGACTATCAGCGCGTGATCCCCGAAAACAACAACAAGATCGTGGAAGTCGATCCCAAAATATTCACCAGCGCGATTGACCGCGTCTCCACGATTTCAGACGGAAAATCCCGTGCCGTGAAAATCGCACTGCAGGGAAAGCACATGACCATTTCTGCCAGCTCTCCCGAGGCCGGAAGCGCCACAGAGGAGCTGGAGGTCAACGGCGACACCGAGATCGAAATCGGTTTCAACGCGAAATATCTACTGGACATCACCAGCCAGATCGAAGGGGAGGGGTGCCGTCTCACCCTGGCGGACGCCGCGTCCCCGACCATCATCCAGGACAACGGCGATCCCAGCGCGCTTTACGTGCTGATGCCCCTGCGCGTTTAATCCGGGCGTTTTTGTATTGACGGAAACCTCGGCTCTTCCGGAGAAGATTCGCTGTTTTTGGGAATCGAAAAACACACCGATGTCCCCTGGTCCTCCGCGGACTTGAGGCTCATCCATCCCCCATGCCGCTGAATGATTTTTCGTGCCAGGGTCAGCCCGGCGCCTGATCCGGGATACTCCGAAGGATTCAGCCTGCGGAACATCCGGAAAATTTCTTCGTGATAGGCGCTGGCCACTCCTATGCCATTGTCCTGGACTTCAAAAAGAAAAAATTCTCCGTCTTCGCGGGCGGTGACAAACACGGTTCTTTTGCCTGTCCCCCGGTGAAATTTCAGGGCGTTGTCGATCAGGTGATGGAAAAGAGACTGCAATTGCCGGGGATCACCGGTGACAATGGGCAAAAGCCCGCAGGCCACGGTCGCGTTATGCCGGGCGATGGCAGGTTCCAAACCTGCCACCACCTGCTCCATCAGGCGGTTGCAGTCCACGGGCTTGTTTATGCCTTGCACGGTGTTCAGCCGGGAAAAGGCCAGAAGCGATTCCTGCATCCGGTCCAGCCTTTCCAGGGATTCTTCCAGATATCCTCTGTATTTTTTCTCCTCGGCATTGTCGGTATCGGGGCGAAGATCTATTAAAAGCCGCGTGAATTCTTTCACATGGCGCAACGGCGCGCTAAGATCGTGTGAAACGATATAGGCAAATTCACTGTATTCCTGCCCGATGATCTCGGCTTCCGTCAGGGGCCTATCCGGAATGATCGCCGCGGGTTTCATGGCCCCATCGTACAGTGTCCGGTCATCACGGTGCCAATCATTTCATCACGGAGGACGCCTGTATGCACTCGCGGGACTGCAGAAAAATACAATCATAAGTGGTATTGTCTCAACTGCAGCGGTTCGAAAATTCTTGCAGGCGCGACAATCGGAAAGGAGCAATTCATGATCGGGATTGAAAAAGAAAAACCGGCGGTGGAGCAAGTCAATATACCCGTCTCCGGTCCTGCCGCGATTAGAATTCTTGTCGTGGAGGATGATACGACCCACAGGACTCTGATGGAAAATATCCTTCGGGAATACGGTTTTTCTACGGTGGGCGCGGAAGACGGGTATGCCGCGCTCGCTCATCTGGACGCCGGAAAAAAATTCAACCTGATTATCATGGACTGGGATATGCCGGGGCTCGATGGTCTGGAGACGGTGAAAATTATTCGCGCCCGCCAGGGACGGGGAGAACTTCCCTTTATGCCCGTGCTCGCCTTTACCGGCAACCGGCAACCCGGCGACCGTGAAAAATGCCTGGCGGCGGGCATGGACGCTTACCTGCCCAAGGATGTCTGGATGCCCCGGTGGCGAAAGACGCTTCTCGATAATCTGGAAGGGCTGCTCGCGGGAAAATTCGATGTGCAGGATTTCTCTTCTTCGCCCCCCTCCGATGTTCCCGGCACGGAAAAGCCCTTTGATCCGGATGCGTTCGACCCGGCCATCCTGGAGGAAACGCGTCTTCTCCTGAGAGGCGGGTTTTCCGAGACGGTCGAGGATTATCTGGAAGACGCGGCTGCCTATATCCGCGATATAAAAGACGGCCTGGAAAAAGGCGATGCGGACAAGGCGGCGCGGGGTTCCCACCCCTTGAAATCCAACAGCAAGGCTCTGGGGCTCATGGCGGTTTCGGCCGCCGCTGAATCCATCAATCTCCTGACGCGGGAGGCCGCCAAATCCGGCGCGTCCATAGAAGCCGCCCGCCCTTGGTTGAAAAACCTTCTGGAGGCCTTTGAGCGTGCCGAGAAGAGACTTCACGACGCGGTTCATAAGGCAAGACCCTAAGCGGAGCTCTGGATAAACCTATCCTGCTTTCAGATCGGTCATGTGGCCGATCTTCGCGTACAAAGTCGATTTCGCAATTCCTAGGCTCCGGGCCGTGCGCGACATGTTGTGCCCGTGATGCGCAAGGGCCAGGGCAATGATCTCGCGCTCCAGCGTATCCATGGATTTAAAAACGCCGTCCTCCTGGACCGGGATGATCGCGTTCTTAACCGCCGGCATGATAGCGGGCGCAGAAGACCGCAGCACGAAATGCTGCGGCTCCAAAATGTTCTCCTCGCACAGGGCCATGATCCGGTTCATGGTGTTTTCCAGCTCCCGGACATTGCCCGGCCAGGAGTGATTCTGCAGAGTTTCCAACGCTCGGGGACTCAAAGTTTTAGGGGCTGCGCGGTGGGCGGCGCAGAACTGTTCGATAAAATATTGCGCCAAAAGACTTATATCCTGCGTCCGCAATCGCAGGGGCGGCAGGTCGATCGGAAGGACATTCAGACGGAAATAAAGATCCTCGCGAAAGCGCCCGTTTTTTACATCCTCTTCCAGCTTGCGGTTGGTGGCTGAAATCACCCGCACATTCACCCGGACCGGCTTGCCCGCCCCGACGGGTTCGATTTCCTTTTGCTGAAGCGCACGCAGAAGCTTGACCTGCGCGTCCATGGGCAATTCGCCCACCTCGTCCAGAAAGAGCGTCCCACCCTCCGCTTCCTGGAATTTCCCCGCCGATTTGTTGATGGCCCCGGTGAAGGATCCCTTCTCATGGCCGAATAAAGTGCTCTCGACCAGCTTTTCAGGAATGGCTCCGCAATTCACCGCGATAAAGGATCGTCCCGCCCGGCTGCTTTCCCCGTGGATGGCCCCGGCGAAGATCTCCTTTCCGGTTCCCGTCTCGCCCGAGATCAGAACGGGCAGATCGGACAACGCCGCTTTTTTGCCGATTTTTACGCTTTCCGCCAGGCCTCCGTCCCATCCTATGAGATCCGAAAATGTAGCAGCGCTTTCTTCCCTGCGTCTCAGGCGGGATATTTCCCGGGACATCAGGGACATTTTCAGGGCGTTGCGCGCGGACACCGCCAGGCGGTCGGCTGCGATGGGCTTGGAGAGGAAATCGGATGCTCCGCCCTTGATAGCCTGCACGGCTTCTCCTGTGCCTCCACCCCCGGTCAGGATGATGACGGGGATATGGGGATAGGACCGTACAAGGGCGGGCAACACCTCCATCCCCCCCATGACCGGCATGTCCAGGTCCAGCAGGATAAGCCGGATTTCCTTATGAAGATCCGCTTCCAGGCATTGCAAGGCTTCCTGTCCGTTTACAGCCTCCACGCAGGCCAGCCCGAGGCTGTTGCGCAAAACGCCCATCGCCATTCTGCGGGCGGTGCGATCATCGTCCACGATGAGGGCGGAGGAAGAAATCATTCCTCCCATCGTTGCGCCCGAAGATCCTTCCTTTCAAGAAAAACCGTCCGGGAATCATACGATGGAAACGCATGGCCGGACGTTTTCCGGACGCTTCTCCGGAGCGGGTTTTCTCAAAAACAACTTAACTATTTGAAAATAAACAAAAGTGGTAAATGGCACGGCTATTGTACTGACAAAGCCAGAGCATAAGGCTCATCGCATGAAAAGGAGATCAGGTCATGGAACGGCGGACTTACCTCAAAGCAGAATCGGAAACACAACCCCTGCCTTCGTCGAAGGATTCTGGTCCTCTTCGTGCGCCTTTGGGAGAACCCGGCCCTGTGAAGGGCCGGGCCCCTTCCTTTCAAAATGCTCATCAAGAGCCCGAGAAAACCCCGAAAGCGAAAAACAGGGACTGGGCTTTGATGTTCAAGGTGGAAGAAGTCCGGACCATCAATGACAATGCGGGCGATCTCTTTGCCTTTCGCTCCAGATTGCACCATTTCGCGCTGGGTGCTTTGGTCGTGTTCGTGGGCGTGACCATGAGCCTGAATGTATCGGGAATTCTCTCCCAGGCGGCGCTTCACATTGATGACAATCTGCTTTTAACCGCCATGGAGCTCAATCCCGAAGCCCTGGCCTACGCGCTGAACGCGATCGACGTGGGCGAGTAAAACTCAAAATCAAAGAAAACACAGGAGGGGTTAATGTTCTTTCAAAATCGTTTTTCCGCCGCGCAGAGGGAGAATTCCCGGGAACAGGCCGGCGAATCCCGCGCCGTTCAGGTTCTCAATTCCAAACCGGCCCGCGTCCTGTTGATCGAGGACGACCGGACCACCCGCCACCTTGTGACCGCGGCGCTTCAGGATCATTGCGAATTGATCGACGTCCCTGACGCCAGTCAGGGAATTAGCGCCTACAATGCCTTCCAGCCCGACATTGTCTTTCTGGATATAGAATTGCCCGACGGCAATGGACAGGATCTTTTGACGTGGATGCTGCGCAATGATCCGGGCGCGTTTGTGGTAATGTTCAGCGGGCACAGCCACAGGGATAACGTCATAAAATCCGTTGAAACGGGCGCGAAGGGGTTCGTGGCGAAACCCTTCAATCCGCAGCATATGCTGCATTTTATCCAACTCTGTCCCAAACTTCACTGAGAAAGAGGGGAAACATGCAATACAATCGTATTGCGCCGGTCTTTTCGTTTGAAAAGAAAACGCTTAGCCCGCACATTGAAGGCATGAAGCAGGGGCAGTACATCATCCTGATCATCGACGACGACGAGGCGGACCGGGCCTTGTTCAAAAATTTCCTGCGCCGGGTCAATACCGACATCCCCTATGTTTTTCACGAAGCCTCCACGGGCCGCGAGGGTCTGGCGATGTACAGGGAGCTTCGCCCCGACTGCGTCCTTCTGGACTACAGGCTTCCCGATACGAACGGCCTGGATCTTCTGGAGGATTTTGCCGCCATCACGCCCATACTCCCTGTGGTGATGTTGACGGGGCAGGGCAGCGAATCCATCGCCGCCGATACCATCAAGCATGGCGCGCAGGATTATCTGGCAAAAAGCATCGTCACAGGCGAAGCCTTGCAGCGCGCCATCGTCAATACGATTGATCGCGCCCGCTTGTTGGAAAAGGTCGAAAGCCAGCACAGAGAACTTCAAAAGGCCAAGGAAAAGGCCGAGCAAAAGGAAAAAGAAGCCATCCGCGCCGACCGCGCCAAAAGCGAATTCCTGGCCACCATGAGCCATGAAATCCGGACGCCCATGAACGGGATCATCGGCATGGCCGATCTTCTTTCCTACACCGGCCTGAGCGAAAAGCAGGAGAAATATGTAAGCTCAATCAGGTCCTCCGGCGAATGGCTTCTGACCATTATCAATGACATTCTGGACTTCTCCAAGATCGAGGCGCAGGAATTGGAGCTGGAGTGCAGGCCGCTGGAGGTGGACCAGCTCCTGACCGAGATCATCCATCTGTTAGGCGGACGGGCCGCTGAAAACAGGGTAGAGCTTATTTTGCGCTGGCCGCATGACGACATACTTCCTGTGATTAATGCGGATCCGGGGCGTTTGCGGCAAATTCTTCTCAACATCATCGGCAATGCGATCAAGTTCACGAAGGACGGCCATGTGCTGATCAGCGTGTCCAGGCAGGGAATGGAAGGAAATAATATTCGTTTGCGCTTTGAAGTGCAGGATACAGGCATTGGCATTCCGCATGACAAGCTGGATAAGATTTTTGGGAAATTCACCCAAGTGGATTCTTCCACCACGCGGCAGTACGGCGGCACGGGGCTGGGACTGGCCATTTCCAAGAGCCTGGTCGAAATGATGGGGGGAACCATCGAAGTGGACAGCACTCTGGGCAAGGGGGCAACCTTCCGCTTTGAAGCGGCCTTTCCCGTCCTGGACAATCAAATCGGCCTGAAACCGGATTATCGGGACTGTCTGGAGGGGAAAAAAATATTGATCGTCGATGATTACACGCTCAATCTTGATCTTTTTTCGGAATATCTGGCGATGAGCGGAATTGAAACCACGAGGGCTTCATCGGGCGCGGAGGCGCTTGAAATCTTGCGCAGGACGCACAAAAAAGGAGAATCTTGCGACGCCATGATTATTGACTATGTCATGCCCCATATGGACGGTGAAATGCTGAGCCGCAGGATCATGGAAAATCCCAGAGAGTTTGGAAATCCCCGGCGTATCCTCGTGACCGCGCTGGGCAAGAGAAAAAACCTTGAATCCTTGGGGCAAGCTGGATTTTGCGCCCATCTCCTGAAGCCTGTCTATCCCGATGCCCTGATCGGGTGCGTCGTCGCCGCTCTTAAAGGATCGCCCGCAGAAAATCTCCCGGAACCCGCCCCTGAAAATTTCCCGCAGGTTTTGCCGGATTTTGCGGCGCGCGTCCTGGTCGTCGAGGATGACCGGGTCAGCCAGCGCATGGCCAAAAGCGCCCTGAGCGAGCTTGGCTGCACCGTTGATGTCGCGGGGAATGGCCGGGAAGCGCTGGCGCTTCTTGAGGAAAAATCTGAGATTTACGACATTGTCTTCATGGATTGGCAGATGCCCGTCATGGACGGTCATGAGGCGATTGAAAAAATTCGCCGGAGCGAGTGGGGCCGGCACATGAAAATTGTGGCCCTGACGGCCAACGCCATCCAGGGAGACCGCGAAAAATGCCTCAGAGTAGGGGCGGATGATTATATGAGCAAGCCTGTCCGGCTTCCCGAAATGATCCGGATATTGCAAAAGCACCTTTCCGGGGCCCCGGCCAAAGCGGCCTGAGAAATCGCAAAGGCGGCTCCTCATTTCCCACATGGATTGATTTGCGGAAACCTTATCTGTAGAAAACAGGAAGACAAAGAAACAACCGGGGAAAACCGTGTCGAAGAAGCTGGACCAGATACGCCGGAAAATAGATTCTCTCGATGACCGTATTCATGACGCTTTGATGGAGCGCGCGGGACTGGTCGAAGGCATTATCACGGAGAAACGAAAGAACAACCTCCCGTTTATACAGCCTGCCCGGGAGGCTCAAATGATCCGGCGTCTGCTGGAGCGTCACGAGGGCTGCTTGCCTCCGGAGGTCATCGTGCGGATCTGGCGCGAGCTGGTAACGGCGGTCTCCCTTCTTCAGACAGGGGTCAAGATTTCCATCTCGACCGAAGGGGCCTCCGGAGAAATCTGGGACATGGCGCGGAATTATTTTGGCAGCGCGACCGAAATGCAAAAGCTTTCCGGGTCTCTGAGCGCGCTGGCCTCCGTCCGGGAAGGAAATTCCACCTTCGCCGTTCTTCCCTGGCCCGAGG
This sequence comes from Alphaproteobacteria bacterium, assembly GCA_021741325.1. Taxonomy (GTDB): domain Bacteria; phylum Pseudomonadota; class Alphaproteobacteria; order Micavibrionales; family Micavibrionaceae; genus JAIOYC01. The sequence goes on along the minus strand of JAIOYC010000002.1, from coordinate 27,478 downwards.
ACGAAGCCGCCCATCCGTGGTGGGTCGTTTTGTTTAATCATCCTGAAAACGACCTGCGGATCGTCGGGGCGCTTCCCTATGGCATGCGGTCCGAAAGCCGCACCTCCGGGAAGGCTCTGATTGTTTCGAAAATTGATTTTTCCCCTTCCGGAAAGGACAGAAGTTTTCTCGCCCTGGAAGTGGATCAGGGCGTCAGCCGTGACCGGATTTTAAAAATCCTGCGGGAATGCGCCCTGACTCCTCTGGGAATCCATAGCCGGAAAAAAGAAAACACTGCCGGAGCCGGCTTTCATTTAATCGAAGTGGAAGGCTACGTTTCAGGAACGGATGAAAATTTAAAAGCGATCGGGGACAGATTTGAAACCGGGCAGGGGCGCTGCGCGGTCATCGGGGGCTATCCCGTCCCCCCGTCCGTTTGAACAAAAACCTCGCCGCCTGTGATGGTGCGCAGGGTTCCATCTTGTTCGCGCAGGCGCAATCCCCCTGTCTCATCCACATCCTGAAACAACCCCTCATGGATCATCGCGCCAACCTTGACGCTCATGGGCGTTCCCGGCGGATGCGCCAGCGCCAGCCAGGCGCGGCGGATAGGCTCGAACCCGGAATCCTGCCACAGGGTAAAAACGTCACCCAGCTCTTTTAAAATCGCCTCCCGGACCTCGTCCCGCCCGGGCGCGGGAATGTTCTTTTTCGCATGCGCGGCGATCCCCGTGGCGCGTGAAGAAAGACCGGCGGGCGCTTCAAGAATATTGACCCCCATTCCCACGACCGCCCAGGCGAAATCTCCGGAAGGGATGGTATCGGTTTCAATCAGGATGCCCGCGCATTTTTTCCCGCTTAAAAAGACGTCGTTGGGCCATTTGAGACGCAGAAGGGACGGATTTTCAAGAAAAGGCGCAAGGGCCTGACCGATTGCAACCCCCGCGACCAGGCCCAGCTGGCCTATATCCTGAAGGGCGCAGGCGGGCCGGAGCAGCACAGAGAGATAAAGATTTCCGGCCCCCGGTTCCCATTCCCGTCCGTGGCGTCCGCGCCCGGCTGTCTGCGAGAGGGCCTGCACCGCCGTGCCCTGCGGGACGCCGGTACGGGCGAGATCTTTGAGAATATCCTGCGTGCTTGCGGCTTCCTCGAAAAGCCGGAGATCCCAGCGAACGGTCATTCCGGGAACAGGGCAGCCGCGGCATTCTGGGCGGTCGCCATGATCGACGAAGGCGCGAGAATAAATCCCGTCACAAACACAAGGCAAAGGATTAAAATCAGCCCGCGTGCAAGCGGCATTCCCCGGTCGAGGCTTGCGACCGTGGGCTCTTCGAAAAACATGACCTTAACGATCCGGAGATAGTAATACGCGGCCACCACGGACGTCAGGACGCCCAAAATAGCAAGGCCATACAGTCCCGCCGTCATGGCAGACTGAAAGATGGCAAGCTTCCCGAAGAACCCGGCCAGGGGCGGAATGCCCGCCATCGAGAACATGAGGATCGCCATGGCATACGCCAACAGGGGATGTGTGCGGGACAGTCCGCTCAAATCCTCGATCCGCTGGCAGGAACGGCCGTCACGGCGCAGGCAAAGAATGACCGCGAAGGCCCCCGCGCCCATGATCACGTAAATCAGCATGTAGAGACATACAGCCCCCGCGCCCGCCTGGGAGAACGCGGCCAGGCCGATGAGCGCATATCCCATATGACCGATCGAGCTGTACGCCATCAGGCGCTTGATATCGCTTTGCATCATGGCGGCGAATGCCCCCGTGATCATCGACGCGGCGGAGAGAAACCATATGATCTGCTGCCATTGGAACGCGGCGGGCTCGAACGGCCCTAGCAACAGGCGCATGAGAAGGCCAATCGCCGCCACCTTGGGCGCCATGGCCAGCAGCGCCGTGACGGCGGTGGGCGCGCCCTGGTAAACGTCCGGAGTCCACATATGGAACGGGGCCGCGGAAATTTTAAAGGCGGTTCCCGCCAGGATAAAGACCAGCCCCACAATGGCTCCTGCCGGAATTTCCGCGAATTTGGACAGGCTGGAATGGATGAGCCCGAAATCGATCGAGCCCGTAAATCCATAGATCAGGGAAATCCCAAACAGCAGCATACCCGAAGACAGCGCGCCGAGAATGAAATATTTAAGGCCCGCTTCCGCCGCATGGACCGAATCCCGCCGGAACGCGGTGAGCACATAAAGGCTCAGGGATTGAAGTTCCAGCCCCATATACACCGCGAGCAGATTCGACGCGGACAGCATGATCATCATGCCCGCGCCCGCCAGAAGCACGAGCACGGGATATTCAAAGCGCGCGGCCTTCTCCCGTTCCATATACTCGATGGACAGAATGATCGCCGCCGCGACCCCGGCGAGGACCAGGTATTTCATAAAGACCGAAAAACGGTCCATTGTAATCATGCCGTCCAGAACGATCATCCGTTCAGGCGGCATCCAGAGCAGGAGCAAAGCCGCAATCCCCGCTGCCATGACGCAAGCCCACGAGATCACCGAAGAGGATTCGTTTCCCCGGAAAACGCCTAGGAGCAGCAATCCCATGGCGGCTAGACTAAGGTATATTTCAGGAAGAAGCGGGATAAGATTAAACGAGATCATGGGGCGGCTCTTTCCGAAGCGGGCGCAGGGGCGCCGTGTTCACGGACATGATTCAAAAGCCGTTCCGCGGCGGGGGAAATCCGGCTCATAACCGAGGAAGGAAACACGCCCAGATATAAAACGGGCGCGGCCAGAAGCACGAGCAAAAAAAGCTCCCGACCGTTCAAATCGGGCATGGCGAGCGCATCGGCGTTTTCGCGGGGACCGAAGATGACCCGCCGGTAAAGCAAAAGCATATAGGCCGCGCCCAGAACCACGCCTGTCGCGGCCAGCGCCGCAATTCCGGTATTGACCTGGAATGCCCCCAGCAGCGTGAGAAATTCTCCGACAAATCCGCTGGTGCCGGGCAAACCGACCGAGCCCAGCATGAAAATCATGAACAAAGTGGCATAGCGGGGCATGTTCTCGACAATTCCGCCATAGCGGGCGATTTCGCGCGTGTGGAGCCTGTCATACACCACGCCCACGCATAAAAACAGCGCCCCCGAGATCAGGCCGTGGGAGAGCATCTGGAAGATCGAGCCCTCAATCCCCTGCGTGGTGATCGTGAAAATTCCCAGCGTCACAAATCCCATATGCGCGACGGAGGAATAAGCGATCAGTTTTTTCATGTCGGTCTGGACCAGCGCGACGAGGGACGTATAGATGATCGCGATGATGCTCAGCCCATACATAAGCGGCTGGAAATACAGGCTCGCGTCCGGAAACATCGGCAGAGAAAAACGCAGGAATCCATAGCCACCCATTTTCAAAAGGACACCCGCCAGAATGACCGACCCCGCCGTGGGGGCCTCCACATGCGCGTCGGGCAGCCATGTATGGACCGGCCACATCGGCATTTTGACGGCGAAAGAGGCAAAAAACGCCAGCCACAGCCAGATCTGGATATTTTCCGCCACCGGATGGGCCATCAAGGTCGGAATATCGGTCGTTCCCGTCTGAGCGTAGAGGAAGAGCAGGGCCAGCAGCATCAAGACCGAACCCGCCAGCGTATAGAGAAAGAATTTATAAGCCGAATAAACGCGCCTCTTCCCGCCCCAGATTCCGATGATAAGGAACATGGGGAGCAAAACGCCCTCAAAAAACACATAGAACAACACGGAATCGAGCGCGCAGAACGTCCCGATCATGAAAGTTTCCAGAATGAGAAACGCGGCCATGAATTCCCGGACACGCGTGCCGATGGCCGTCCAGGCCGACAGGATGCACACAGGGGTCAAAAAGGCCGAAAGCAGGACAAAAAACAGCGAAATCCCGTCCACGCCCAGATGATAATTGATCCCGAGCGGGCGCAGCCACGCGCTGTTTTCCACGAACTGGAAATCGGCGGAGGATGAATCGAATTTCACCAGCATGAACACGGCCAATGCCAGTGTCAGCAAGGAGGCGTACAGCGCCGTATAGCGGGCGTTGCGCGCCACGGCTTCCTCATTCCCCCGCACCGCAAGCAGCAAAAGCGCCCCCGCCAGAGGCAGGAAGGTCATCAGGGACAAGAGGGGAAAATCAATCATGGGTCCGGCGGTCTGGAGAGTATGATACCCCTATTGTTAGCTGCGAAAGGCAGGGGTTTCAAGACGATCTTTCCCCAAGGCGGAATGCTTGCCCTGATTTATATTTTATATAACGCTCTATGGATCTTTAGAGGAGGGTATCGCTTGAAAACACCCCCGCACAGGCTGTACTGGATGGTATGGCCGATCTGAACCCCCTCATTCGCGTACGCCGCCACTCCGTCGAGCAGAAGCAGAAATTTCTGGCCGAGCTCTACCGGCAGGCGGAGGAACTGGACAACAACAAGGCCTCTCTTTTAAGGCAGCTGGCCGAAGAGCGGGAAAAAATGGCCGACATGGGGGCGGAGATGATCTCCTATTTCGGACCCTACGCCGAGGCCGTCCGGGGGCGGGTCAAGGATATAGAGGAAGACCGCGCGAAGCTGGAAAAGCGGATCGAGCGCGCGCGCGAGGATATGCGCGAAGCCTTCGCTGATCTGAAAAAAATTGAAATCACGCAGGAACGCCGGGAGGACGAGGCTGGGCGGGCCCAGGATAAAAAAGAATCCAATATGCTGGACGATATCGGCGTGGAGGCTTTCCGGCGGCGGCGACAGGAGGAGGAAGGCTAGAAAGCCTTCCCGGACGATTCTTTTCCCTGCATAACATTGTAAAATAAACGGGCGCTCTTGACCGCCCGCCCGGGCTGCCGATACTCTGGGCTCATATTGATCATTGATAGATGGGGAGGCACATATGTCCGCAATCAGGCAGGCGCTCGGAAGACTGGACGAAGCCATCACAAGGCTGGACCGGAATGTCCGCGGCCTTGAAGGCAATCTGGCCGGGCAGCAGCGGGACATGTTCGCGGCGCCTCTTCCTTCTGCGGCTGCGCGCAAGCTGGACCGCGCGATTGCGCAGGTCGAGGCCATTCTCGAGGAAGTGTAGGCATTCATGGGCGAAGTCAGTCTGACCATCAACAACCGGAGTTTTTCCGTATCTTGCGATGACGGGCAGGAGGGACGGCTGTTGGATCTCGCGCGCTATGTCGACGGGCGTCTGCGTTCCATCGGGCAGGGTGGTGGTGCGGTAAACGAATCGCACTTATTGGTCCTGACCGCACTTGTGCTGGCGGATGAGACTTTCGATCTGCGCGAATCGATGGAAAAACTCAACGGGCGCGCCTCCGAGCAGAGTGGCCGCCTGGAAGAAGACGAACTGGCCATTGCGCGGGCCATCGAATATCTGGCCGAGCGCATAGAATCGGTTGCCGACCGGGTGCAGAAAGCCTGATACTGGCCCAGTAGTCCTTTGGTTCCCTTGATTCCGGCGTTCTCCACATTATAATTTTTTCATAATTTTGTTGCCTTCCCGCCTCCTTGGTATAATATCAATGATGCTGCGGGGTGCGTGATACGACTTTATCCCGAAGGCCGATGCGCAATTCGCGAGGGAGCTGTCTCTGTCAGAGACCGTGGTTTCTGATATATGGCGCCCACCTGGTAACAGGGCCACACGCGGATATCATACGTACACGGCCCGCGCGGCTTTTCTTTGCCCCCGCTTCAGGGCGTATAATCATGCGTATAAAAAGCCCGTGTCATCGGGCCTGCGGCTGCGATCTCGAAATCTGGCGGAAGAGTCGAAGGGTCCGCCGGATACTGGGTTCCATTAAATTTCAAAGCCACATCCTTGGCGGTATCCCACCGCCCTGAAACCCGGACGACCAGATCCTTCCAGCCGTTCGTTTCCTGGGAGCTTATATACAAGGGCGTCCGGATGGGCTGCACCGCGTTCACCAGTTGAAAATTGTCATTCTCCGCCTGAAGCACCAGCAGCGCGCAGCCATGCATCCCGCACCAGTAACCATAGGGGGACTTCAGCAAAACCAGCGCGTCCCGCAATCCGTCCTTATCCAGGTCAATGCGGTTGAATTCATAGGTGGAAGCCACCGGCGCCCCCATTTCCACAAGGAAAGTATTTACCATTTCGTGCATACGGACGTCCGAAGGATCAACCGGCATTGAGGGAAGCGGCAGAAGAAGCGCATGCTCTTCTTTGCGCGACCCGCACGCCGATAGGCTGAGGAGAATCAGGCACAGAAGAAATAATGGGGGCAATCTGAACATATCCCCAAGGGTAGAGGCACGAAGGGAACTTTATAAGGTGGCGCGGGGAACCATTCACAATTTATTCCATGTATATTGCGTTACAGGCCGTTGGCCGCTAGTTTCCGGAAGGGCGTGATACTTGATAAAGGGCTTTTTATGACGTTTGTGGTTACCGAGGTATGTATCCGCTGCAAATACACCGATTGCGTGGAGGTCTGCCCCGTGGATTGTTTCTACGAAGGCGAGAACATGCTCGTCATCAATCCCGATGAATGCATTGATTGCGGGGTGTGCGAGCCGGAATGCCCGATCGACGCCATATTGCCCGATACCGATTCGCGGGCGGAAAACTGGCTTGATCTGAACAAGCGCTATGCTGACCTCTGGCCCAACCTCACCCGGAAGCGCCCCCCGATGCCGGAGGCCGAGGAGATGAAAGAGGTGCAGGAAAAGCTGGAGAAATATTTCAGCCCCGAGCCGGGAGAGGGCGACTAAGCCATATGACCCCCAAAAAAATAGATCAACCACCCAGGAAACCCAATCGGTTTCATCTCCATCTGGTTTCGGATGCCACGGGGACAACACTGCTCGGCCTTGCGCGGGCCTGTCTGGCACAGTTCGAAGGGGTCGAGCCCGTTCAGAAATTCTGGCCGCTGGTCCGCACACAGCGCCAGCTGGACAAGATCATAGTCGAGATCGAAAACAATCCCGGACCCGTTATTTTTACACTGGTGGATGAGAAGATGCGCAGGCGCCTGCAGGAACGCTGCGAGGAACTTCATGTGCCCTGTGTGGCCGTCCTGGACCCCATCATCCGCAGTCTGTCTTCCTATCTGGGCCGAAACGCTCGCGGTGTTCCGGGCTTGCAGCACACGATGGACGACGCGTATTTCCGCCGGGTGGAGGCCATTGATTTTACCCTGCGCCACGATGACGGGAAGAAACTCTCGGACCTGGAAGAGGCGGATGTAATTCTTGTGGGCGTCTCCCGCACCTCCAAGACCCCAACCAGCGTTTTTCTCGCGCGCAGGGGAATCAAGGCCGCCAATATCCCCCTTGTCCCCGGCGTGGAGGTCCCGCCCGAGAGATTCGAGCTCAAGACGCCCCTGTATGTGGGTCTTACAACCTCCCCGGACCGGCTGGTTCATATCCGGCGCAACCGCCTGAAGGCGGACGGGCATGACGGAAAAAAACTGGAAGAAAATAAATATCTGGATCCTGAGAAGATCACGGACGAGGTTCGACAGGCGCGAAAGCTCTTCACCCGCCACGGCTGGCCCGTGATTGACGTGACCAAGCGCTCCGTCGAGGAAACCGCGGCCGAAATTATGGCCCTGCTGCAGGCGCGAAGGGAAAAATCCGGTGACCTCGTCTAGGCCGTCTCTGATTTTAGCGTCCCGGAGTCCGGCGCGCCGGACCATGCTGGAAAATGCCGGGCTGACTTTTTCTGTGTCTCCCGCTTCCCTGGATGAAGCCGCGTTTATGCGGGATCACCCCGAAAAGGATCCGGAGAAAATCACGGGCGCTCTCGCGGCGGCCAAATCCCTCCATGTATCGGCAGAAAATCTCGGATCTTTTGTGATCGGTGCGGATCAGGTCCTGGAATTTGAAGGCGAGATCCTCATGAAATCTGAAACGGCGGCAGAAGCGAAGCGGATTTTACGCAGACTGTCCGGCAAAACCCACAGGCTTGTATCGTCGGCTTGCGTCGCGCTCAACGAAGAGATTCTATGGGCGCACACTGATGAAGCATGTTTGACGATGCGGGATGTGGACGAGGATTTTATCGGGCGTTATGCCCGCCGTGCCGGGGCGGCTCTGACAGAATGTGTCGGCGGCTACGAGCTGGGACGCCCGGGCAGCTGGCTTTTCTCAAAGGTGGAAGGTGATTTTTTCACCATTTTGGGCTTGCCGCTCCTCCCGCTTTTGACCTATCTCGACGGTGCTGGGCTTGCCCGTCTTTAGGGCGTGTCGTCATTTTCGGCTCAAAAGACAATAATTGACGACACGCCCTAAATCTATTTTGGATTTATTTCTCATCCATTCCCCCGTCATTGCGAGGAGGCGGAGCCGACGCGGCAATCCATCCATCGGTGGGAGGGACCGCCTGTCTGCGGGAATCCGGGCACTTTGCTTCGGCGGACGCGTGCGGCGTGGTTATTAATTTTCTCCAAAAATCTTTCCTGACGCCCCTGAAATCCCGGTTATAATGGCTCTGGAAATAAAACCGGAAACCGTGCCATGAAAAATACCATCAAGACAGGGCTGATTGGCCATCCTGTCTCACACAGCAAATCTCCGCTCATTCATTGCCACTGGATCGAAAAATACGGGCTTTTGGGATCTTACGATTCATGGGACGTGCAGTCCCCGGATCTGGAAAAAACCGTAAGGGCCCGCGTTCAGGACCGATGCGCCGGATTCAATGTCACCCTCCCCTATAAAAAATCCATGCTGGCTTTGTGTGATGACATCGACACGCTGGCCCGGACTGTGGGCGCGGTCAACACGGTGACCATCCGTGCCGGGCGCGTGGAAGGCACGAACACGGATGTTTTTGGATTTCTTGAAAATATCCGGGCCCATGTTCCCGCGTTCGATTTCAAGGCGGGACCGGCCGCTATCCTCGGGGCCGGCGGCGCGGCCCGGGCTGTGGTGCATGGTCTTTTACACGAAGGTATCCCGGCCATCCGCCTCTTAAATCGCACCCGGGAGAAGGCCGAGGCCCTGCGTCTGGCCTGTATTGCGCCTGACCGGATTACGGTGATGGATTGGGACGATCGCGCCGATGCGCTGGAAGGCCTGGAAATCCTTGTGAACACAACCGCGCTGGGGATGAACGGACATCCGCCCCTGGACATTCATCTGGGGGCTCTGCCGTCCCGGGCCGTGGTGAACGATATCGTGTATACGCCTCTCTACACCGATCTCTTGAAAAAAGCGCGGAGCCGGGGGAATAATATTATTACCGGCGCGGGGATGCTCCTCCATCAAGCCCGCCCGGCTTTCAAGCTCTGGTTCGGGATTTTACCCGATATTGATGAAAATCTCACAGCGAAGATTCTCTCATGAAGGCGCGCGGAATGATCGTGGTGGGGCTGACCGGCTCTGTCGGCATGGGGAAGTCGGTCACGGCGTCGATGCTGATGCGCCTGGGCGTTCCCGTCCATGATTCCGATGCGGAGGTTCACTCCTTGTTGTCGGATAAGGACACGCTGGCGGATCTAAAGTCCCTTTTCCCCCCCTCTGCCTATCCACGGGTCTATGCAGGCTCCCCTCAGGGGCCCATAGACCGTGCGGCTCTGGGGGAAATCATATTCAAGGATCCTGACAAAAGGCGGGCGCTCGAATCGATCCTTCACCCCCGCGTCCGGCAAGCCCAAACGAGATTTATCCGGAAGCATTCCAAGGCCGGTGCCGGATTGGTGGTTCTGGATATTCCTCTGTTGTTTGAAACCGGCGCGCAGGACCGCGTGGATTGCGTTATTGTCGTCTCCGCCCCACCCCATATCCAGCGCGCGCGCGTCCTGTCCCGTCCCGGCATGACTCCGGAGAGATTCGAGGCCATTCTGGCGGCCCAAATGCCAGACAGCGAAAAACGCGCGCGGGCCGATTACGTCCTGGAAACGGGCTTGGGACGGGCCCACACCATGAAAAGACTCATGGAGATTCTGGCCGACATCCGGCATAATATTTCTCATAGATCCTCTGGAAACCCGCCTGAAAGCGCCCATGAAGACCGCGACGATTTTTAAACACAGCCGCAAAATGCCCTGCACGTTTGAGGAAACCTTGGAGGATCTGGGTTTTACTGTGGATACGGTCTGCGTACCCACCGCAAATATGGACGAGATTGACGCCCTGGGGCCCGATCTCCTGCTTGTTCTGGGCGCTCCGATAGGGATTTATCAGGCCGATTTGTTTCCCTTTATCCACCAGGAACTTTCGATCATCCAAAAGCGAATTGAGGCGCAGCGGCCCTTTATCGGGATCTGTTTCGGAGCCCAGCTTCTCGCCAGGGCGCTGGAAGCCGATGTCTACAAAGGAGCCCACGGTTTTGAAATCGGATGGAATCCCTTAAGCCTGCACCCCGAAGCCCGGGATCATCCGGTGCGCCATTTCTGCGGCACAAAAACCAATATGTTTCACTGGCATCAGGACACGTACACCCTGCCCAAAGCCGCCACTTTGCTGGCGTCCTCCGAGCGCTATCCGCATCAGGTCTTCGAGTACGGCCCTCGTGCCATCGGACTGCAATGCCACGCAGAGGTCCATCCCGCCTTGCTGAAGGAATGGGAGCTTGCCCTTCTCGATGAAACCACGGGAGACAATCCCGCGATCCCGCTTTCCGAGCTGCGCGCGCACAACGCCCTGTACGGGCCGGTTCTGCAGAATCAAACACGCCTGTTCCTGAGCGAATGGCTTCAAAGGGCCGGGCTATGAGCATCGAATTCCTGCGCGAGATCGTTCTGGACACCGAAACGACCGGCATGTCCCCCGAAGATGGCCACCGGCTCGTGGAGATTGGCTGTGTGGAGCTGGAGAACCACATACCAACCGGCCGGCATTTGCAACTTTATATCAATCCTGAACGCCCGGTTCCGCCGGAAGCAACTTCTGTGCACGGCCTCACGGATTCTTTTCTGGCCGATAAACCCGTTTTTTCTCAGGTCTACAGCGATCTTCTGGAATTTATCGGCGATTCGCGGCTGGTTATTCACAACGCTGAATTCGACATGAAATTCATCAACCGGGAGCTCCAGACCGTCGGTCACCCCCCCATTCCCTGGCCCCGGGTGGTGGATACGCTCACCATGGCCCGCCGGAAATTTCCGGGCTCCCCGGCCAATCTGGATGCCCTGTGCCGCCGCTTCGGCATCGACAACACCGCGCGCACCTTCCACGGCGCGCTTTTGGACTCAGAGCTTCTGGCCGAAGTGTATCTGGAGCTTCTGGGCGGACGCCAGCACGGATTGGGTCTGGCGGCGAGCCCTTCCAAGGCTGCGGACGTGATCCAGGGCGGTCCTGCCCTCTCTTCAGCCCCGCGGGCACCCCGCCCCCACGAACCCACGCCGGCGGAGCAAGCCTTGCACGACGCCCTTTTGGAAAAAATGGGAAAAACTCTTTGGAAGATCGCAAGCGGATAGAATCCGCTCGGGAGTTTAGGCTTGCTGTTCCGCTTCGAACTGGCGGCGCGCCTCTTCGATTTCCTTGCCGAACCGCTGCATGTAGAGCGCGTGGAAATCCACGGGATTAAGAAGGAGCGGCGGATAGCCGCCTTGCTGCGTTAGATTCGCCATGATCTGCCGCGCGAACGGGAAGGCCAGGCGGGGAATCTCGATCAGCAGCAGCGGATGGTGGTTATCCTCGGGCACTTCGTCGCTGATGATCACGGTGATGCCGTATTGAAGCTCCGCGATGAAAATAGTCAGCTCCTGGCGCTTGGCCACGGCGCGCAGGTTGAGGACGACCTCATAAAGACTGTCGGAATTTTCATCCGGGATCTTGCGGGCGTCCATGCCGATATTGATATCCATCTCTGGCAGGGCCCCGGCCCCGCGCAGAATATCGGTCGCGTGAGGGTTTTCAAAAGACACGTCGCGGATATATTGCGCCAAAACGGTAACCGGCATTTCCGGGCCCTGCGTCTGTTCCTGTTTTTCCTCAGCCATGATCTTTTTCTCCGAATCTCTTATTTTTCAATGATCGCGGGGACAATTCTATTAAAGTCGGGAGGGGGCTGTAAAGCCAATCCCTGATCTTCTACAATCTTTTCATGGCTGTTTTCACGCGCATTACCCTTGAGGAGCTTCAGGCGTTTCTGGAGCCCTATGAAACCGGACCCCCCGTCTCCTTCGCCGGGATCGCCCGGGGCGTCAGCAACACCAACTATCATGTCTTCACCACCCGGGGCCGCTTCATCCTGACGATTTTCGAGGAACGGCGGACCCGGCGCGCGGATCTGCCCTTTTTGTTCGCCTGGGCCGCGCATCTGGCGGCGCGCGGGATCAACTGTCCCCAAGCCATATTGGACAAAAACGGTCGCATGATTCACGATATCCAGGAAAAACCCGCCGTTCTCATCAGCTTTCTGGAGGGAGAGGACATCCCCCGGGGACAGACGACTCCGGATCATTGCGCGCAAATGGGGGAGTTCACAGCTCGGATGCATCGCGCCTCGGCGGAGTTTCAGCCTCAACGTGAAAATGACTGGCCGCTGGCGCGGATGGAAAATATTTCACAGGCTCAGGCAGGAAAAATTAAAAAATACAGTCCTGAATTAAACACTCTGATTGCCGAGGAAATCGCCTATATACGCGCGCACTGGCCGGAAGAGACCCTGCCCCGGGCCGTCGTGCATTGTGACTTGTTTCCCGACAATGTTTTTTTCCGGGAAGGCCGGATCGTTTCCATGATCGACCTGTATTTCGGCTGTACGCACGCGCTGGTCTACGATCTGGCGATTGTGGCCAACGCCTGGTGTTTCGACGGGGCCGGGCATTTTCAGGAGAGAAATTTCCATGCCCTGCTGGCGGGGTATGAGGGTGTACGTCTGCTGGAAGAGGCGGAGCGGGCTGCTTTCCAGACCGCCTGCCGGCTGGCGTCTTTGCGCTTCCTGATGTCCCGGCTGGAGGAATATCTCACCCATGACCCGGCGGAATCTCTCATGACGCCCCATGATCCGGGGGAATATCTCGATCGTTTACGGTTTCACCGCGCACGGGATATCATCGCAGCATGAGTATAGAAATTTTCACCGACGGCGCGTGCAGCGGCAATCCCGGTCCGGGCGGATGGGGCGCGGTCCTGCGCTGGAACGGCCACGAAAAGGAAATCTCGGGCGGCGAACCGGCCACCACCAACAACCGGATGGAAATGCAGGCGGTGATCGAAGCGCTCAAAATTCTGAAAAAACCCTCCATCGTGGATCTTTACACCGACAGCACCTACGTGCAAAAGGGCGTCACCGAATGGATGAAGGGCTGGAAGGCGAAGGGCTGGCCTGCCCGAATCAAAAATCAGGATCTCTGGAAGGAAATCGACGCCCTTCTTCAGATTCATAAAGTCAAATTCCACTGGGTCCGGGGTCATGACGGCCACCCCGAAAATGAACGCGCCGATGTGCTGGCAACCGGCGCGATTCGCTCAGGGTGAATTTCTAGCTGAATCCAAAATTATTCTTGCGCCCTTTGCGGTTTCTTTTGCGGTCTTTGCATGAAATTTTTCAAGGCAGTGCCTCCGTTTAATTTCTCTTTCCGAATCCCCTTGACATTACAGGAAAATAATCCTATATTTATCCGGTGAGCACCTTGGTCCCCCACCCTAAGTTCCTAAAATCCAACGGCCCCCATCTGCGCCTGCGTTTATTTATTATAGAAAAATTAATACCCCCACCCCCTCCCCAAAAAATGACAAACGAACTTGTGAATTCTAAAAATATATTAAAAACAATTGCTTGCATAAACTCTAAGTTTACCCCGATCTTAAATACTGGATCGCCTGATCCTGCTCGAACAGATAAAGAAGCGTTTTCAGCGCCTGTCCGCGCGGGGTGGACAGGTCCGGATCTTTCTCCAGAAGAAGCCGCGCGTCGTCATGCGCCACGGACAGCAATCCGCCATGGACGCTCAGGTCGGCCAGGCGGAAACCGGGCATTCCGCTCTGACGTACGCCCAGCGCGTCTCCGCCGCCCCGCAGTTCCAGGTCTTTTTCCGCAAGAACGAATCCATCCTCCGTGGCGCGCATGATGGACAGGCGTTCCTTGGCGATCTCTCCCAGCGGGGGTGCGTACATCAAGAAGCAATAGGACTGCTGCGCGCCGCGCCCCACCCGTCCGCGCAGCTGGTGAAGCTGGGACAATCCGAATCGCTCCGCATGTTCGATCACCATGATCGTGGCTTCGGGCACGTCCACCCCGACCTCTATGACGGTTGTGGCGACAAGAACATCCAGATCCCCGGCGGTGAATTTTTCCATCACCGAATCTTTTTCATCGGGCTTGAGGCGGCCGTGGATAAGCCCCACCCGGTCCCCGAACCAGTTCTGCAGAGTTTCATGGCGCTCCGTCGCGGCGGCAAGATCCAGAAGCTCGGATTCCTCGACCAGCGGACAAACCCAGTAAACGCGCGCGCCTTGGCCGATACGGCGTTTCAGGCCCGCGACCATGTCCTCCAGCCGGTCGGAGGGCAGAAGCAGCGTTTCGATGGGCCGGCGTCCGGGCGGCTTTTCATCCAGACGGCTGACATCCATGTCGCCATACGCGGTCAGGGCCAGCGTGCGCGGAATGGGCGTGGCCGTCATGACCAGAATATCCGTGCCCTTTCCCTTCGCGGAAAGCTGAAGCCGCTGGTGAACGCCGAAGCGATGCTGTTCGTCGATCACGGCCAGGCCCAGATTGGAAAATTCGATATCGTCCTGGAACAGGGCGTGCGTGCCGATCACGATCTGCGCTTCGCCGTTGCGGATATGCTCCAGAAGGGCTTCCCGGGCCTTGCCCTTGTCCCGCCCGGTGAGGACGAGGCTGCGTACGCCTGCCATATCCAGCCACGGCTTGAGGCTTTGCGCGTGCTGGCGGGCCAGGATTTCGGTAGGAGCCATCAGTGCGGCCTGCGCACCCGATTCCACCGCCCCCAGCATGGCAAGGCAGGCCACAATGGTCTTGCCACTGCCCACGTCGCCTTGCAGCAGGCGCAGCATCCGCAGGGGTTGGACCATATCCGATTCAATTTCCGCAAGGGTCCGTTTCTGCGCGCCCGTCAGGGCAAAGGGAAGCGCCGCGATGAGTTTTTCCTTGAGAAGGCCCGGCGTTTTAAAGCTGCGTCCGGCCTTCTTTTTCTGTTGCCGCCGGACGAGGGCCAGTGTGAGCTGGTTGGCCAGAAGCTCGTCATAGGCCAGCCGCGCCCGCGCGGGATGAAGCGGGGAAAGCCCGTGCTCGTCTTCCGGTTGGTGCGCCGCGCGGAGCGCGCTGTTCCAGTCGGGCCAATTTTCCCGTTTTTTCAGCGCGGGGTCCAGCCATTCCGGCATCGCGGGCACGAATTTTAGGGAGGCCTGCAAGGCTTTGCGCACGGCCTGATTCGTGAGACCCTGTGTCAGGGGATAAACGGGCTCCATGATCTCAATGGCGGTGCGATCTTCCGGTTTTGCGATGGCGTCGGGGTGAACGATCTGCGGGTTGCCGTTGTAGTATTCGACCCGGCCGCTGACGATCAAATCCGCGCCTTCGGGAAGCTGTTTTTCAATCCAGCCCTTATTGGCGTGAAAAAATACGAGGTTGATCGTGCCGGTATCATCGGTACACCAGACGCGGTAAGGCTGGCCTTTTTTGGCGTTGGGGAAGTGCTTGCCGATTTTCAGCGCCAGGGTTGCGATTTTTCCATCCGGCGCGCCGGAAATTTTCGGGGAAAATCGGCGGTCCACGAAATCAATCGGCAGATGCCACAGCAGATCCAAAACCTTCGGCCCGCCGGTCAGGCGCTCGAAAAGCTTCGCGTTGCGGGGACCCACGCCCGGCAGGGCCGTAAGACTGCGGAAAATCGGGTCGAGATCAAAGGGCCGGGACATAAACGCAGAGTACAACGCCGCGCCGAGAAAAACAGGGGGTTTTTATGCACGGTCTTTTAGCCGCCCATTCCCGCGTGGGAGGCCTGAATCCCGGCAGGACCGAGAATCACGATGAAGAGAGCGGGCAGAAAAAACAGGATCATTGGTACCGTCAATTTTGGCGGGAGCGAGGCCGCTTTCTGCTCGGCCAGGGCCATGCGCGATTCCCGCAATTCATCGGCCATTACCCGCATGGCCTGCGAAACCGAAGTCCCGTATTGTTCGGCCTGGACCAGGGTGGTAGCAAAACTTTTGGCCGCCCCGCTTCCCACGCGCCGGGCGAAATCCTGCAAGGCCTTGCGCCGGTCGTTCAGCATCGCCATCTCGGCGCTCAAAATACCGAGTTCCTCCGCAAGGGTGGGGGAAGATTCTACAATTTCGTGCGCGACCCGATCTATCGTTTGTTCCAAACCAATCCCGCCTTGAACGCAGATCAGCATCATATCCAGCGCATCGGCAAAACTCAGATTGATTTCCTGCTGGCGTTTCAGGGCGGTGTTCTTGAGCAAGATATCCGGGAGCTTATAGCCGGCGATTCCCGCCGCCAGAAGGATGGTGAGGCGCATGATGTTGGAAATCTCTTTTTCCGAACCGGCGATAAATATCATGGCGAACCCGCACAGGATCAACGGCGTGACGGCTTGCGCGATCATGAACTTGATGGGCGCCTTAGGGTCTCGTATGCCCGCCTGCATCATTTTCTCGCGTATCTTTTCGCCCATTTTCCCGGCCATCTGCTGGACCTTGTAAAAGGTGGCGATGGATTCCCGGGCGGATACATTTGAGCCGGGTTTTCCCTTATGAATGGATCCTTCGCGCGTCGCCTCGAAAAGGGCTTTGCGGCGCTTTTCAATGACGGCCCGGAAGTGCTCTTTCCTTTCCGTTTTTTTCATGAAAGGCAGGGCAAAAGCGGCGAACGATCCGGCGGCTGCCAGCGCGCTGATGAGTGTGATGAGGAACTGGTTGTCGAGGGCAAACTCCATGTTTCTGCCTTTCTAAATCTTGAAATTGATCATGGCCTTCATCACGATGATACCCAGGCACATCCATGCGATCGCGCCGCCCAGAAGGATTTTGCCGAAAGAATCGGTCAGCAGGACGCTAATATAATCCCGGTTCACGAAATAGAGGCTCAGAGCGACGAAATTCGGCAGAGCTCCAATAATACTGGCAGAGACAATGGCCTCGGACGACAAGGCCTTGATCTTGCGCTTGAGCCGGAAACGCGCCCGGATGACGCTTGCAAGATTGGTCAGAACTTCCGAAAGGCTGGATCCGGTTTGGGCCTGAATCGAAAGACCCGTGGCGAACATATGCATTTCCGAGAGCGGCATCCGTTTTGTGGCGTCGAAGGCGGCCTCGGGGAGGGAGATTCCTATTTTCTGCTTATCATAAATTCGGGACATTTCCTCGCCCACGGGGCCGGAATATTCCCGGGAAATCATCAAAATGGCTTCCGAGACCGGCATCCCGGCCTTTAAAAGCCGCACGGTCGCTTCCAGGGCGTCGGGAAATTCCTCCAGAAATTTCTTCTGCCGTTTGGCCGCTTTGCGTTTAAGGATAAAACGCGGAAGACCCAGAAGTCCGACAATTCCAGCCATGAGGATCACAAAAGGCGACTGTCCGGAGGCGGCCGCCGCAATGATCATGCCGATCATTAACAGGACGGAGAAAGTCCAGAATTTTTTCTCAGAAATCTCAAGGCCTGCCTGTTGTATCAGAAGGGTAATCGGAACTTTTTTCTTTTTTTTCTCTGTGCTCTCTTCTTGGAGTTTTGTTCCCTTCAGTTTTTTGGTCATTACCTCGCGGCGCTTGTTCTGACGGTCTTTTTCCGTGTCTTTTGGCCGGTCGGCGCGTGAACCGTCGCCTTTGATGACTCCCATCAGGCGCTTTTTTCGTTGGATCTCCTGGCGGGAAAGATAAAGAAAAGCTCCACCCAATGCGATCACAAAGATAAGAATGGTGAGGATGATTTGCAGCAAAGGCATCAGTCGTATGCCTCTTCCATAGCGTCCAGAACCAGTTTCTCCACGCCGAACTGCCGGGCATTATCGTAGAATTTCGGGCGCAGGCCCGTGGAACGGTGCTTGGTAATTAATTTCCCGTTTTCGTCTTCCCCCAAAATGTCCAGAACGAACAGATCCTGCATGGTAACGATATCACCTTCCATTCCCGTGATTTCGGTGACATGCGTGGTCTTGCGGGAGCCGTCGCGCAGGCGCTGCACCTGGATCACCACGTTAACGGCGGAGGCGATTTGTTCCCGCACGGCCTTTTGGGGAAGGTTTAAGCCGCCCATGGCGATCATGTTCTCCATCCGGGAAATGGCTTCGCGCGGATTGTTCGCATGGACGGTTCCCATGGAACCGTCATGGCCGGTGTTCATCGCCTGCAGCAAATCGAAGGCTTCCGGCCCGCGCACCTCACCGACGATGATGCGTTCGGGGCGCATCCGCAGACAGTTCTTTACCAGATCGCGCATGGTGATCTCGCCTACGCCCTCAAGGTTGGGGGGGCGCGTTTCAAGACGCACCACATGCGGCTGCTGCAATTGGAGTTCGCAGGCGTCCTCGCAGGTGATGATCCGCTCACCCTCTTCGATATAATAGGTAAGGCAGTTCAGCATGGTGGTCTTGCCCGAGCCCGTCCCGCCGGAAACGAGCACATTCACACGGCAGCGCCCCACCGCCATGATAAGTTTGGCGCAGCTGGGCGTCATGGAGCCGAACTCCATCAGCTTTTCGAGGGTCAGCTTATCCTTTTTAAATTTCCGGATGGTCATGCACGCGCCGTCCACAGCCAGCGGCGGAATGATGACATTCACGCGCGAACCGTCCGGAAGGCGAGCATCGCAAATGGGGGAGGCTTCGTCCACGCGTCGTCCGATCGCGCCCACGATGCGCTGGCAGATGGTGACAAGATGTTGATTGTCGCGAAACTTGATACTCGCTCGCTCGATCTTGCCCTTAACCTCGATATAGGTGACATCGGGACCGTTGATCATGATATCCGCTATGTCGTCGCGTTCCAGCAATTCTTCCAGCGGACCGAAACCCAGCATATCGTCGGCGCATTCTTTTCCAATGCTTTGGAGTTCTGCGGGAGTGAGATCAAGATTGCGAAAGCGCGCGATTTCCTCGACCGCCGAATAAACCTCGTTCCGCGCGGCCTTTCCATCCATGCGGGAGAGCGCTTTTAAATCAATTCCGTCGCGTAAATCCAGCCAGATCCGGTTTCGGGCGCGCTGCAGGCGCAGAGCCGAGAGGGAGGCAGGATCTTCTTTTTTCCCGGCACCCTCGGATGCAGGAAGAGACTTGGAGGTGAAGGGGTCTTCGGAATCTTTTTTAGAAGGCTTTTTTTCTTTTTTTTCGACGGGTTTCTCGGGAAAAAATTCCGCCGGTTTTGGCAAGAGTTCTCCTGAGGATTTTTTTGGAGGGCTGGACGGAGGTTTCGTCCGGATTATTTCGCTATCGTCCGGGTCGCCCGTGTTTGGCGTTGCCAGCGCGTCCCCAAGTCCGGCCAGCATGGCCGCGGTATCTACAGTGACGGATACCTGCGGAGGTGCGGGGGCTTGTTTATTCACAGGCCCGTCCATCTTTTTCGGAGAAGACGCTACGTCCCCCGATGATTTTTCAGCCGGGGAGGAACTGGTCTCAGGTTCTTTTTTCGCCGGCGAGCCGTCCTGTTGTTTTTTTCCAAACATGAAAATATTCCGATTTATTTTTTAGGGAGGATCTTTTTTATGCCGATACCATCCAGAATTTTTCCTATAAGAATTTCCGTGGAGGATCTTTTTTCTGAATCCGGCCCCGTCCGGGCGGAAAAAAATTGTTCGACCAAAGGCAGAAGATGAGTTTTTACAAGAAGCTCTCCTTCCTTGTACCGGAGCAGTTTTGAACCCTCGCTTTCGGCTTTCATAAAGACTTTAGGTTGAAATGGAATTACCGCGGCAGGCACAAGATCAAGGGCTTCGGCAATGTCTTTGGAAGGGATTTCGCTGGCGGAATCAAGCCCTTTTTTATTGATCAACACATCAACGCCTCCCGATTTCCCGCCCCGCGTGTTTCGGATTTCCTGCAGGAGGCTGCGGGCAAGCCTGAGGGATGGCAAGGTAGGCGTGGAAACCAGGATGATTTGGTTCGCCCGGGCCAAAACAATACGCTGCAGATCCGAAGCAGTGTGGGAGAGATCTACAATCACAACCGGGTAGGTGATCATCAGGGTGTCTATAAGCTCTTCCATCTGAGCGGGGGCGAGAACCGGCTCAAGCATGATTTCTCCCCCGCTGGCCAGAACGCTTAGTTTTTCCCCGGATTTAAACAACATGCGCTTCAGGCTGTCTTCATCGTCGCGTGACGCGGCGCGGGCCGCTTCCGCAAGAGTGGTTGAGGGCTCAAATCCAAGCCCCACCCCCATGGTGGACCAGCCGCCTGCTCCATCCAGCAATACCGTTTTTTGGCCTAAAAGATCCGCTGTTCCGCAGGCCATGGCTTGCGCCAGAACGGAGGTTCCAACGCCGCCTTTGGTACCCGCGAAGGCGATCAGGCGGCTTCCTGTAACACCCAGTTTTTCGATCAATGTTCTGGCAATAACTTCTGCGAGCATCCCGGTGCTTGTCGGCTTGACGAGATAATCGCTGACACCCATATCGATAAGGCGCCGATAGAGATTTACATCGTTGACCGGACCGATGATGATCGCCGCGGTTCCTTCGGCGCAATGCTCCGCCAGAGATTCCAGTTTGCGCGTCAGGGAATCCTCGATCTTTTCGATCTGGATAATCACCATCTCGGGGGAGGCTTCATCCCGGTAGATTTCGGAAGCCGTTTCTATGCTTCCTTCATGGACACCGATATCCACGCGCGCGAATCGCCAGTCGGTTTCGATGGCGCGGGCAGCCGCCAGCGTTTCCGGATCTTTCGAAAACACCGCGACCCGCGCGGACGGCAGAAGAACATAGGTAAATTCACTGGCCGTGTCCGTCATTGTTCCCTGGATTTTTGTATCGTCCTTACTCATTTCAATCTCCGGACGCTTTTTCGCCGCCCAGGCTTTCATTCGGAACTCCCGAACGATAGGTTTCAATTATATTGCCCCCGCGCCGTCCGTCGGTTGTTGCACCGCGCTGATCCCGGCCCAGAAGATCCCGGGGACGGGCGATTTGTTTTGCCTGGAGTGTTTCAACCGTGCAGCCCAGACGATACTCAGGGTTGGCTTCTACATTCCGATCCTCCAGCCCCGGTAAAACCGTGCAATCCTCAGGGGGAAGGGCTTTGTAGGATTTAAAAGAGACAAGAAGCTGTGAATCCTCTCCCGAGTTGTAGACAGGAAGGATAGATCCCTCAATCTGGGGAATTCCAGCCTCTTTCAGAAGGGTTTGTATCCGCCCCAGTTCCGTGCGGGCTTTTATAGGCGTGTTGAATTGAGAGAACTGATCATAGGTGACCGTCACGTTCACCGGACCCTCTCCACTGCGGTCATAAACAGTGCCCAGATTGCGCGCGTAAGTCCTGTCCACCTCGGAGAGGGAAATCTCTTCATGGAATCGTCCCTGATCCACCTGGGCCCTTTGAGGGTGGACATAGGTGGGATGATTCATGTCGCAGGAAGACGATGCCAGGCCAACGGCGCAAAGGATAAAAGGGATGATGATGCGTCTGGGCTTCCTCACGTCTGATATCTCCCTACTAATTCAATAAATAGCCGAAATGACTGTCATCGCCGAAGAGTTCCTTATCATCTTTTTCAATATCATAGGAGCGCCGGACATTCCCCGCGAAAGCGGCCGCGAGGGGATTGTCGCTGCGCTTGGGCGCGGGTGGAAGATCGGCCCGTTTTTCCTCGGCATACGGCTTTACCATGTAAGGCGTGACGATCACCACAAGCTCCGTTTCATCGCGCTGGAAACTGTCCGATGAAACCAGGTCACCCAAAATAGGCGCTTTGCGAATACCCGGAAGACCCGCCATGCCTTTGACGGCTTCCGATTGCAGCAATCCGGCGATCATGAGGCTGGCCCCGCTGGCGATTTCGACAGTGGTGTCGGCGCGGCGGATATTCAGGCCCGGTACGGTCAAATCCGAAAGGACAATCGCGCTCTCAAAGTCGAGAGAGGAAACCTCCGTGTTGAGCTGCAGGCTGATGCGGGAATCCGACAGGACTTTGGGCCGGAAATTCAAAGACACTCCGAATTCCCGGAATTCGACGACGATGTTCCCCACTTGATCCCTGCCGACGGGAACGGGAAATTCTCCTCCGGCCAAAAAGCCGGCCTGCTCGCCCGATACTGCGGTCAGATTTGGTTCGGCCAGGACATTCACAAGATTTTCTTCTTCCAGCGCATTCAGGAACAGGCCGATTTGGCCAATGCCGCGAATGCCCGTCTCTGCCAGGATACGAGCCATTCCCGTGGGATCCTGCGTCAGCCCAATCCCCGCGCCGGTGGCGAACATTGCGGAATCTCCCCGGCTCGTATTGCTGCCAGAACGCGTGCCTCCAAAAAGGGTGGTCGTGGCCAATTCATTGGGGTCATTGAAATCTGTTTCCAGGCCCAGCTCCTTGAGGATACTGCGCTTGGCTTCCAGGATCTTGACCTGGAGCATCACCTGCTGTTCCCCGCGCACTTCCAGAAGATTCGAGATGACCTCGTCCGGAGATTTTCCCTCGCCTTGCAGCTTGCTGACATAGCGGCCCAGCACATTGGCGATCTTGTTGGCTTTTTCCGGGTTGGAGACGGTTCCGGTCAGGAGAATTTGGTCGTGAATAGAAGCCACCTTTACGGTTTCTTCGGGGAACAGATCGCCCAGAAGGCCCTGAATGGCCTGTAGGTCGTACTTGACGTGCACATCCAGCTTTTTAACCACGTTGCCCGCAGCGTCGAGCGCGATCAGGTTCGTGTCCCCCACCTTCAGGCCCACTACATAGAGGCGATTGGCCTGAACGGCCATGACCTCGATTACGCCCGGGTCCGCGACCAGGACATCTCCGATTTCCCCGGGCATATCCACGAGCTCGGCCTTGCCAAGTGGAACATACAGAGGAGTCATCGTTTCTCCGGAGGAAGCATGGGGCGCCATCAAGTCCCCCTTAGAGGCTTGGGCGGGCAAAGGACTGCAAAGAAGAATAAGCGCGCACGAGAAAAGAACGCACGAGAGTGCGAAAACCAGTGGCGCCCTACCGGAAGACAAGCCGGAATATGGGTAGGGTATCATCATTAAAGGCCCGTTTTACCAGACAAGAGAAAAGTTTCCCGGTGCGGGAATGGAGGACAAGAATTGGAGAGTACTATGGCGAGGACTGTGCCGCGACCGCAGCTCCATTATAGATTCTCACACTATTGGAGTGAATGCCAGCATCCTTTTTGATTTTATCGTATTCCGTAAATATTTCATCGTCCATAGTGGTCAAGCGGGCATCGGAGATCGTGGGCCATGTCCGCGTGATGATTTTATCGTCCCCGACCCCCCGCAAGGAGAGCATCAATTCTCCAATCTCCGCCGCCAGGGAGAGTTTTTCCGCATCCTCGGCGCTGACCGACACGGTAACCGTTTTTCCTACCTTGATCTTGTCGTCGTCTTTCCGTTCCGCGATTTGATCAACCGCCAGGACTTTGACATTTTGCAGGATTGTTTCTGTTGCGAGCTTGTCCAGGTTTTTTTCAATCATGGCATGCACGCGGGGATCGCTATCCTCCGTGTTGATGGTTTCCTTATAGGTCAGGATGATATCGACATGATCGCCCGGGCCCAGAAAGCCGGCCACCATGGAGGAGGCGGAAACCTCTATGGCCATGGCCCGCATGCCCGGCTCCAGGCTGGCGGCGACGAAATTGCCCTTGGATTGCCCCAAGAGGGCGTTTTTCATGACCGGCTCGCCCTGCGCGATATTGCGCGACAGTCGGCCTTCAAGAGCCTTTTCGGCCAGTTCGGTCTTGTCCTTGCGGGTCAGGGCACCGGGGAAGACGCTGCTTTTAGGCCATTCCTGCCATCGGAGATCGCCGGGCTGCAATTCGCGCCCGATGCCCAGATCCTGGGCGGCCACGAGAATTTCGACCCGCGCTTCCTGGGCGACCTGTTTTTTTTGTTTGCCGCCCAGCGTCACCTGTACGAGGACAGCCACGAGGATAGCAACCAAAACGGCTCCGCCCAGAACGATCAGGACGTTTTTATTCATGTGATACTTCCTTCAGGGCTGTCAGGACAGCAGGAACGAGGAGAGAACTTCTGATCCAAAATACCCTATTTTCGCGAAGGATACCAGTGCCCCCGCAAGGATGGCCACGCCATAGGGCACGGCGTTTTCTCCGGCCTGAACGCGCGCGATCCAGCTATTGGGGGCGGGGCCTTTAAAGGGTTTCCAACGTTTTAAAATCAGGGCGGCTGCGCCTAGAAGCCCTCCGAACATCGCGGTGTAGAAAAGAAACAGGATAATGCCTTTCAGGCCCATCCAGAGCGCAAAGGCGCTGGCCATCTTGGAATCACCCCCGCCGATGGCCCTGAAGGCGAAGAGCGCCAGCGTCATCAGGAAGACCAGAGCAAAGCCCAACATATGTGACAGGAGGGGTGCGAAGACGTCCTCGCGCCCCCCAAGCCATAAGCCCGCATAAGCCATGAGGAAGGTTCCAGCGATGAGGACGCTGTGGAAATTCGGAATTTTCAAGCCCTTCAGATCGGACAGCGCAGCCAGAAAGCCAGCGCCCAGAGCGATAAACACACAAATCAGGAAAAATGTGAGCAAAAACATTCGCCCATGGTAGCAAAAAAATGCGCACTCCAAAATGCCGGAATTATCTTGACATAAATTTAATTTATTCTATGTTTTCCCGGCACCCCTTAAGGAGAGAAAAATGTCCGCAGATCTGTTTGTAAAATTTCATAACGACGTAGAAGCCTTGAAGATCGGTTTTGCGGGGGAAGTGCACGATGTTCCGGATTCTTCCCTGCGTCCCGTTCATCTGCAGAAGATTTTCACAAAAACTTTGGAAATGGCGCAGAAGGTCGTAGGGCAATACGAATTGGTCCCGGCCCTTCAAGATTCCCACACTGAAGCAGCGGCCTTGGCGTCCTGGGAGTTTGATCTCCAGGTTAAAAGCGCAGGCAGTTTGATTACTTTGGCTGGATATAATCTGAAACAGAAAGCCCGCCGGGCTTTTGAGGGAGAATCTGTTAAAATACGTCAAACTCTGCAAGAGCTGAAGGCCGCCGTTCAAGCGCAAGCCGGCGCGACGCTATAGGTCTTCTTTCTCAGCAAATTAAGAAAACACTTACCAGAACCCGCAACGGTGGATAATTCTGCATTTTAATTTGCCGATTTATTAGAATCTTGCGAATATTTCCTTCTATATTTCTATTTATTGCAGTTTCCTGAAAAAAGGAGTGATGCGGTGGGGGGAGATTTATTTGGGCAATTTCACCGGCAAGTAAATGATCTGGGAAATAGTTTTGTGGGAATGGTCTCCCTGCCAGGCAACTTTGCGGTCACGCTGGCGGCCGCCCGGGACGTGGTGGTTTCTCATAGCGATGATGGGGATCTGGCGCGCAGAGAGTTTTCCGATCAGGCAGAATTTTCAAAAATATTCAAGATCTCTGCCTATACCGCCCGGAGCCTTATTGCAGAAGCAAGGCAGAAGATCCCTCACTCGGCGCAAGGCTCTTTCGATGAAATGGCAAAGCAAGCCGAAGGCACATTACGGGCCCTGAGCAGGGATTTGACGCGGCGATTATAATGGGAGATTTCCCAGCCTCCCCGAAAGGGAGGCCGGAAAGAAAATTAGCGGCGGATGCCCAGACGGGAGATGATGGTCTGGTAACGCTCTTCGCTTTTTGATTTCAGGTAGTCGAGCAGTTTCCGGCGGCGTCCCACCATGGCCAGAAGGCCACGGCGGCTGTGGAAGTCCTTTTTGTGGGACTGCATATGCTCGGACATGTTGTTGATGCGCTCGGTCAGGATGGCGACCTGAACTTCGGGCGAGCCCGTGTCGTTGGGTTCGGTCTGGTATTCCTTAATGACTTCGGCCTTGCGTTCTACGGTAATCGACATCGGGTCCTCCTTATCTAGGGTTTTCAAGTATTAAACACACGTACAGGCTGTATGCTTCCCCCGCTGATTTCCACCAGGGCCACGGCTTTGCCGCCAAAAACAGCAAGGGCCGTGGAAGAGCTTTCCTCTGCCAGTCCCGCTTCGCGCAAACGCTCGAAATCGGGGCGGGAGATAAAGGCCAAAGCCTGTCCGCTTCTCAGCCGCGCCGCTTCAAAGTCCCTCACGGTCAAAGCCGGGATGTCGTCCAGCGCAAAGTCCAGAGGCAAAAGGGCGGAGCCAAGGGCCGGACTATCCTGCATTTTTTCCAGATTGTCCAGAGAAATTGCGCGATCCGCTCCAAACGCACCCACGCGCTCGCGCCGCAAGGTGGAAACATACCCGCATGTACCCATATCCCGGGCCAGATCGCGCGCGATGGACCGCACATATGTGCCCTTGCCGCAGATCATCAGGAAATCGGCTTTGTCCATCTCGACGGCGGTCAGACGCAAATCCTCTATAAAGACCTCCCGCGGCTGCAGGTCGATCTCTTCCCCGGCACGGGCCAGATCATAGGCTCGCTTCCCACCGATTTTCAGGGCGGAATATTGCGGGGGCGTCTGGAGAATGTGGCCCCTATAAGCCACCAGCCCCTTCTCAATATCTTCCGGGGCGGGCCTGTGTGCGGAGGTCGCAATTACCGTGCCCTCGGAATCGTCTGTGTCTCGTTGTTCTCCCCATGAAACCGTGAAGCTGTAGGTTTTCAGGGCGTCCTGCGCGAAGGGGATGGTTTTGGTGGCCTCGCCCAGTGCGATAGGCAAAATTCCGGTCGCCAGCGGGTCAAGAGTTCCCGCGTGACCGGCTTTCTGAGCATTCAGAAGACGCCGGACCCGCGCGACGGCCTGAGTGGATGTCATGCCGGAGGGCTTGTCCAGATTGATCCAGCCGTCGATTTTCTCGCCTTTGCGCGTGCGGGCCATGATGTGTCCTGTCGGGGTAAAGAGCGCCCTTAAAGCATATTGCGAGGTATCTTGTCACCCCTGCGGCAGGAACACATCCATGGCGGCCTTGATGTCGGGCAGCGCGCGCAGGGCTGCAGACTCTCCCTCGGCAATCAACTCGGCGCCGCGCTCGAACTCCAGCAGGCCGATATGGCCAATTAGGGGCTTTATATGTACATCGGGCGGATCGCCCGCCAGGCGTGAGCGGGTCATGCGGTCCTGCATGATGTTCAGTGCCGAAACCATCACGCCGAACAGGCTGGGGTTGTTTTCCTCCCGGCGGAACAGGCGTTTGGCCAATCCGCTGGAGAATTTTTTCTGTGTTTCGGGGGGAACGTCCTGATCATTGTAGAGATCGAATCCCGTGATGGTCTGATAGGCCTGCCCGCTTTTTACGGATTTACCAATAATGTCGGCGTTCAGGTCCACCGCCACTGTCATGCGCGCTCCCAGCGCCTGACAGACCGATACGGGCACAGGATTGGTCAGTGCGCCATCGACCAGCAGGCGGTGATTATGGTTCACCGGCGGAAAGACGCCGGGCAGGGCGAACGACGCGCGCAGCGCTTCGACGAGCGGGCCTTTGCGGAGCCAGATTTCATGGCCGGTCACAAGATCCGAGGCCACCGCGACGAAGGGCTGGGGCAGGTCTTCAATC
>JAIOYC010000076.1 GCA_021741325.1 Alphaproteobacteria bacterium | reverse complement strand
AGACAGGATGGGGCGTTTTTGCTTAAATGCCGAATGTGTCTTTCAGATTGGAGATGTGCTGGGCAGGGCATGGGCCTTCGAAGTTTATATAGGGAGCCCCATTCCGGTTCATTATACGGCATTGGGCATTTCCCGCTTGATCGAAAAGGGCGATGGAAGAAATCTGTGGTTTTTTCATATCGAAGGACAGCGCTTGTCTTCCTTGAGTTTTTGGACTCAGGTGTGGGCTGTTCGCCGTGGGATAAACCGTCAACTGAGAAATGTAAACTTCTGTTCCTTTTTCCACATCCCCCTTCTTTTTGTAGAGAGACTTGATTTGGGCTAAGCCGCTACCCATAGGAATGGGCAGAATCCGCTCGAGGTCAAAATCTTTTTGCAAGAGATCGGAGACCAGTTTGGCGGATTCATCAAAGGTATCTTTTCTGGCCGCTGTGAGAAAAACACTTTTATAAGTAGAGGCGTCCATGGGATGTGCTCCTTATGAATATTTTCTTTTGTATAACACATTAAATGCTATGTCAATTATAAAATAAATATCTTAGGCTTAAACAGGCTATAGGGCTTGAAGAATTCCCCCTTTATTTCCGCTGCGGTCCTGCTAAAAGAGCTTATGGCGTTGATTGTCGCAAAATTCGGGGGAACGTCCGTGGCCGATGTGGCGCGGATCGAGAATGCTGCGGGGAAGATCCTGCGGGAGCTTGAGCGCGGGCATCAGGTGGCCGTGGTCGTTTCCGCCATGGCGGGGGTCACGAACCAGCTGGTGGGATATTGCACCGAAGTTTCACCCGCGCACGACGCCCGGGAATATGATGTCGTGGTGTCCAGCGGAGAGCAGATCACCGCGGGCCTGATGGCGATGATGCTTCAGAAAATGGGTGTGACCGCCCGGTCCTGGCTGGGCTGGCAGATTCCCATCCGCACGGATGGGATTCATGGAAAAGCCAGGATTGTGGGCGTAGAGACCGCGGAAATCCTGAAACGCCTGCAGGGCGGGGAGGTTGTCGTCGTGCCCGGTTTTCAGGGCTTGACGGACCGGGGGCGGATCTCCACATTGGGGCGCGGCGGCTCGGATACGACGGCGCTGGCGCTGGCGGCGGCTCTGAAAGCCGATCGCTGCGATATTTATACGGATGTGGACGGCGTTTACACGGCCAATCCGCGCATCGTGCCGCAGGCCACGAAAATCGCGCGGATTTCTTATGAGGAGATGCTGGAGCTGGCGTCTCTGGGGGCGAAAGTCCTCCATAGCCGCTCCGTTGAGATCGCCATGAAGGAGAAAGTCTGCCTTCAGGTTTTATCGAGTTTTGAAGACCATATCGGCAGCGACCTGCCGGGGACTATTGTAACAAGAGAGGACGATATCATGGAGCAGGAATATGTCAGCGGCGTGGCCTACACGCTGGACGAGGGCAAGGTGACGCTTGTGCGGGTTCCGGATCTGCCTGGCGTGGCGGCGAAGGTCTTCCAGCCCCTGGCGGACGCCAATATCAATGTGGACATGATCGTTCAGAACGTGTCCTCGGACGGCAAAACCACGGACATCACCTTTACCGTGCCCAAGGCCGATCTTGAAAAGGCCGCCGATACGATCAAGGCCATCAAGGGGTTGAAATACGACGATCTGGCGATTTCGGACAATGTCTCAAAAATCTCGATCGTGGGCGTGGGGATGAAAAGCCATTCCGGGATTGCCAACACCATGTTTCAGGCGCTGGCCGACAAGGGGATCAACATCCAGGTCATTTCCACCTCCGAGATCAAGATCAGCGTGCTGATCGAGGCGGATTATACCGAGCTGGCCGTGCGCGCCCTGCACGCGGCCTATGGGCTGGACGAGGAGTAGAAGGCCGGGGCCTTTACTCCTCCTTCCCCTTAAAAATTAAGGGACCGGCCCCCGTGGTTCCTCAGGTAGTCGTTGGCCACGCCGCGTAAGTCGGCCCGCTCATCATGGGAATAATCCTTCTCCCGAAACAGGTCGTTAAGGTCATTTTGCTTTGCCAGGGGCGCGACTTTATCCAGCTTGGGATTTATCGCTTTATTGAATGCTTTCTGTTTTGTGTTTTGTCCGACGTGAAGTCTGGTGGTCATGGAGCCCTCCTAAATTTGGATTTTTGTGGTTGTACATGAAACTACAGAAAACATTTTTTATAGTCAAGTGTCTATAATATAGGACTCCCATAGAATAGAGCGTCCTTTTGAAATTTCTTGCAGTTCCATCGGCTACGCCCTAATGTGCGTGCCTTATGGTGCAGATCGGGCAAGGCAAAGCGGCGGGTGAGGAGGAAATCTTCCACACCGACATGAGCGTGGGAGAAATCCTGCGCCGGACCCGCGTTCATTACGGGCAAAGCCTGGACGATATCGAAAAGGCTCTGCGGATACGCGCCATCCAGATCGAAGCAATCGAAGACAACCGCATCGACAAGCTTCCCGGCCGCGTGTACGCCATCGGCTTCGTGCGGTCCTATTCCGAATATCTGGGGCTGGACGGGGAGAAAATGGTGCGCCTCCTCAAGCGGCAGTCGGGCGTGCGCACCCGCGATCCCAAACTGCATTTCCCCGTTGTCGCCATGGACAGCAAAATTCCCAGCGGGTGGATCGTGGCGGCCTCCGCCGCTGTGGTGGTCCTGATCTTATTCGGATTTTGGATAAGCGGCGCGCACGATCGTGCCGCTATCAGCGAAATTCCGCCGGTCCCGCCGGCCATGAAGCCCGCCGTCCCTTCGGCGGCTCCGAAGGAGAAAGCCCCTGAGAGAGCGGACTCTGAAAATCCCGTCGCGGCCCCGGCGGAGGCGCCCAAGGGGATCATCCTGAATGTCCGGCAGAACAGCTGGGTGGAAATCCGGGACAAAAGGGGCGCGGCGGTCGTATCGCGCGTGTTGCAGGCGGGGGATCAATATTTCGTGCCCGACCGGCCCGATCTGACCATTTCGCTGGGGAATGCCGGGGGCATCGACCTGCAGCTTGACGGAGAGAGTCTTCGGGCCTTGGGGCGCCCCGGAGAGGTCAGGCGGAATATTCCCCTGGATATTGAATTTCTGAAAGAGCACTATTCGGCCGGAAAAACGAAAGCCGTGGCGGAGTAACTCTTATGGGCATGAAGGAAAAACTGGCGGGTATCTGCGCGCGGCATGAGGAGCTTTCCGCCCTGATGGCCCAGGGGACTCTCAGCGGTGAGGGGTTCGCGAAGATTTCCCGTGAATATGCCGAGCTTTCCCCCGTCGTGGCGGCGATAGAATCCTACACCAGGGCCCTGAAGGACAAGCAGGACCTTCAGGAGCTTCTCTCCGATCCGGACATGAAGGCCATGGCGGCCGAAGACCTGCGGGCGCTGGACTCCGCCCTCCCGGATCTGGAGCATAAAATACGCCTGGCGCTGATCCCCAAGGACGAGGCCGATTCCAAAAACGTTATTTTAGAGATACGCGCAGGAACCGGCGGAGACGAGGCGGCCCTCTTTGCGGGAGATCTGTTTGGGATGTACCGGGGATATGCGGCGGATCAGGGCTGGAAGATGAGCGTGGTCGAGGCGTCCCCCAGCGAAATCGGCGGGTACAAGGAGATTGTCTGCGAGGTGGTGGGGCAGAACGTCTTCGCGAGGCTGAAATACGAATCCGGCACGCACCGGGTCCAGCGCATTCCCAAAACGGAATCGGGCGGGCGCATTCACACATCGGCGGCCACCGTGGCCGTTCTGCCTGAAGCGGAGGAGGTCGATCTGAAGGTCGAGGCGAAGGATCTGCGCATTGACACTTATCGTTCTCAAGGCGCGGGCGGGCAGCACGTCAACACCACGGACAGCGCGGTGCGCATCACCCACATACCGACGGGGGTCGTGGTCGAGATGCAGGAGGAGCGCTCCCAGCACAAGAACAAGGACAAGGCGATGAAGATTTTGCGCACGCGCCTTTATGATTTCGAGCGCAGCCGCCTGGCCTCGATCCGCGCGGCGGACCGGAAGTCGCAGGTTGGCTCGGGCGACCGCTCGGAGCGGATCAGAACTTACAATTTCCCGCAGGGACGCGTGACGGACCACCGGATCAACCTGACCGTCTATAATCTGGATGAGGTCATGAGCGGCCGCGCGCTGGGTGAGTTCACCGAGGCCCTGACCGCCGACGCGCAGGCGGACGCGCTGGCGGATCTGGGGGAGTAGGTTTTTTAACGTAGAGGGCGCGGAGAAGAAGTATTTTTAACCACGAAGACACGAAGCCCACGAAGAAGAAATTATAGGGCATATTGTCAATTATTGAGGAAATCCCGGATCAGTCATTGATATAAAATATGGTGTCATCCCGGCTTCCGCCGGGATGACGGCGGTGATGTGTGATCAGGCAGGGAATTGACGACACGCCTTAATAAACTTCGTGCGCTTCGCGTCTTCGTGGTTCATATTTTTTATTTTCTGAAATACGCCCCATATACTGTGGGCGTTTAAAATCTTGATTTTTATGGATAAGAACGGCATAGTCCGGGCCGTGCAGCCAAAAACCCATGAAAAAACTGAGGCCCTCTGCGGGGGGGAGCCCGTGACGCTGGGGGCATTGTACGCCCGTATGTGCGCGGCCTTTGCCGCCGCCGGGGTGAAGACGCCCGACCTGGATGCGCGGCTGATGATCGAGCGCCGCTTGGGGTTCGGATGGGGGGATTTGATCGCCCGCCCGGAGACTCTGGTGGAGGAATCTGCGCTGGAGGCTCTGGAGCCGGATATCCGGGCCCGGATTGGCCATATGCCCGTATCCCGGATTTACGGCGAGCGGGAATTTTACGGTTTGCCCTTCCGGATCGACGCGCACACGCTGGACCCGCGCCCGGATTCGGAAACACTGGTGGATGCAGCCCTGAAGGCCTTTGAATCCGGTGCGCCGGAGACGATTCTGGATCTGGGGACGGGTTCGGGCTGTTTGCTGATCGCTCTGCTGGCCCGGTGGGAGGGCGCGCGGGGAATAGGCGTCGACAGGCAAATGGGCGCATTGGAGATGGCGCGGAAAAACGCCGCGCGGAACGGGGTGGAGGGCCGGGCGCTCTTTGTTTTATCGGACTGGCATGCCGCGCTGGGGGCCGGTTTTGATGTGATTGTCGCGAACCCGCCCTATATTCCCGCGGGGGACATTGCGAATCTGGCGCCGGAGGTCCGGAATTTCGATCCGATTCCCGCGTTGGAGGGGGGAGAAGACGGTTTGCAAGCCTATAAAAAGATTTTTTCAGGTTTGGGAGGGCTTTTAAAGCCGCGCGGAAGAGGTTTTTTTGAAGTCGGATTCGGTCAAGCGGAGGATGTCGGGCGACTCGCGGAAGACTCAGGCTTTTCCGTGAGGGGCGTACACCCCGATCTGGCAGGGATTCCGCGGGTTGTGGAAATTTCCCATGGGGATAAATAATTTTTTTTTTGACAGCACGCTTGATCCGGAATCCTCCGCGGCGGTAGGTTGGGCGTGTCACCGGAACCGACACGATGAAAAAGCAGGCTGTTTAATTTAAATAAACGCCATATATTGTGGTTTCGAGGAATTCATTATCTGTGGGTAGTAGCCATGCGTACGAAAAGCCTGTATGGTGTACGTATATGAATTTTGTAGCGTAACAATGTGTTTTTAACAAACAAACAGGATTAGCCATGAGACATGGAACATCAAACAGACGCCAGCGGCCCAGGCCCGGTCACACGAACAACGGCGGCGGAAGCAATCACCATAACAAGAACCGCCGTCCGGGGGGATCGCCGGGGCACAGCCGCACCCATGTCTTCGACAGCAATGGCCCGGATGTACGTATTCGCGGGACAGCCTATCAGGTCACGGAGAAATATTTGACTCTGGCCAAGGACGCGGCTTCCGCGGGGGATCGGGTCATGGCGGAAAGCTATCTTCAGCACGCAGAGCATTACCAGCGGATCATCAGCGGCTGGGCCGAGGAAGACCGGGAGAACGCCGTACGTTCCGAAAACGCGCCGCCTTCCTTCGAAAACCGCCGTGCGCCTGTCTCGCAGAATCCGGGGAATGAGGCCACGGACAGACATAGTACCGATGACGATTTAGCCTTGCCTGCCAGCATCATAGCGCCCGTTATTAAGGTGCAGGATGAAGCTTTTGAGACGGATTCTGAGAGCGCGTAGAGGCGGCTCCCGGTTTTTCTTGACAATAAATATAATTTCCGTAAAAATACTCCCGATCATGAGTGAGTTCGGGAGTATTTTTCTATGAGCGATTTAACTTTGGATTGGCAAAAACTGGTGTCTCAGTTGAAGGCGCAAACCGGTATGATTGACGGACAATTCGGCTTTTCTGCGACCACTCAAAAACCTGAGGGGGCTTGGGAAGATTATCAAACCCTGAGAGTGGATCTGGCGGGAAAGATACATGAAGTAGGGCACTTTCATCACAAGCACATCAAGCCGGAAAATCAGGAAATTTTTGCAACATTCATGGGCCTGTGCGCTCAGAAGATTAATCGTGAAATCGACACTGTTCCGCCCTTGTGGGGGCCGTCTGCGTTTTGGGACGATATCTATACAAATGCCCGTTAAATATTGATTCTGAATATTATTTTCCCTTCGAGCGTTTTGGGCTTCCCGCCCCCTTGACCCGCCCGTATGCGCGGTCCATATTTTCCCTCCATGGACTTCGAGAAACTCACCGAAAAAACAAGGTCATATCTGCAGCAGGCCCAGACCCTGGCTTTGCGGTCCAACCACCAGTCGCTGGAGCCCGCGCATCTTCTCAAGGTGATGCTGGATGATGGGGGCGGACCGGTCGGAGGGCTAATCCGCGCCGCGGGCGGAGATCCGGCGCTTTTAAAGCGGAGAGCCGAGGAGGCCATTGCAAAATTTCCTGTCGTGGAAGGGCCGGGGGCTGGCCCCCCGCGTTTTTCATCCGATTTAGCAAGATTGATTGATAGCGCCTTGAATCTGGCTGAAAAATCAGGAGACGCGTACGTGACCGCCGAGCGCGTACTGCAGGCCATGGCGCTGGCGGCCAGAACACCCGTTGCGGCGCTGCTGGAACAGGCCGGTGTGACCAGCCAGAAATTAAACGAGGCGATCAATACGCTTCGCAAGGGCCGCACCGCCGATTCTGCCACGGCAGAAGACCGGTTTGACGCGCTCAACAAATACGCGGCGGATATCACGCGGGCCGCGCGGGAGGGCAAGCTCGACCCCATTATAGGCCGTGAGGAGGAGATTCGCCGCACCATTCAGGTCCTTTCACGGCGCACCAAGAATAATCCCGTTCTGATCGGGGAGCCCGGCGTGGGCAAGACCGCGATCATCGAGGGTCTAGCTCAGCGGATCGTAAACGGCGACGTGCCCGAAAGCCTTAAGGACAAGCGCCTGATGGCCCTTGATCTGGGCGCGCTTCTGGCCGGGGCGAAGTTTCGCGGCGAGTTCGAGGAACGCCTGAAGGCCGTTTTGGATGAAATCAAGGCCGGAGCGGGCGAGATTGTCCTGTTCCTGGACGAGCTGCACACGCTTGTCGGGGCCGGGAAAGCCGAGGGCTCCATGGATGCCGGGAATATGCTCAAGCCCGCCCTGGCGCGCGGGGAGCTGCACATGGTCGGGGCCACGACGCTGGACGAATACCGCAAGCATATCGAAAAGGACGCCGCGCTGGCCCGGCGTTTCCAGCCGGTCTATGTGACCGAGCCCACCGTGGAGGATACGATTTCCATCCTGCGGGGCCTGAAGGAAAAATACGAACTCCACCATGGCGTGCGGATCACGGACGGGGCGATCGTCGCGGCGGCGACGCTTTCCAACCGCTATATCACCAACCGTTTTCTCCCCGACAAGGCCATAGATCTGGTGGACGAGGCCGCCGCGCGCCTGAGGATGCAGGTGGACAGCAAGCCCGAGGCGGTGGATGAACTGGACCGCCGCATCATGCAACTTAAGATTGAGCGCGAAGCCCTGAAGAAGGAATCGGACAGGGCCTCGAAAGACCGTCTGGAAAAGCTGGACAAGGAGCTCAAGGATCTGGAATCCCAATCGGCGGACCTGACGGCGCAATGGTCGGCTGAAAAGCAAAAATTAAGCGCCGGGCAGAAGCTCACCGAAGAGCTGGACCGCGCCCGCATGGAGCTTGAGCAGGTCTCGCGGGAGGGAAATCTCGCCCGGGCGAGCGAGCTGAAATACGGGGTTATTCCGGAATTGGAGAAAAAACTGGCGGAGGCCGCCGATAACCGGGAACAAACTCATCTCATCAACGAAGAGGTGGACGAGGATGAGATCGCGGCGATCGTAAGCCGCTGGACGGGCATTCCGGTCGATAAAATGCTCGAGGGGGAGCGTGAAAAGCTGCTTCAGATGGAAGAGAAGCTGCGCGAGCGGGTCGTGGGCCAGGAGGAGGCGGTTACCGCCGTTTCGAATGCCATACGCCGGGCCCGCGCGGGGCTGCAGGACCCACGCCGGCCCATAGGATCTTTCCTGTTTCTGGGGCCGACGGGCGTGGGGAAAACCGAGCTGACCAAGGCTCTGGCAGGGTTTTTGTTCGACGACGAGGGCGCGATGATCCGCCTGGACATGTCCGAATATATGCAAAAGCACAGCGTCGCGCGCATGATAGGCGCGCCGCCGGGCTATGTCGGGTACGAGGAGGGCGGAGCGCTCACCGAGGCGGTCCGGAGAAGGCCCTATCAGGACGTGTTGTTCGACG
>JAIOYC010000075.1 GCA_021741325.1 Alphaproteobacteria bacterium | reverse complement strand
GGCTGGGGCAGGTCTTCAATCGTCATGTCTCCAAAATTTTTATGTAGCGTGGTGATGAGTCTCTCGCCTCCGATCAGTCCCGCGCTGCGGATGCGCAGATCAAGATAGGAAAGGATTTTCAGGCGGTTCAGGGAGAGCGCCCACTCTTCGAGCAAATCAAGCTTTCCCCCTAGATAGGCCGCCCCTGCCACGGCACCGATGGATGTGCCCGCGATGATGGTGGGTAAAATACCGTGACGGTGCAGAACTTTCAGGACGCCAATATGAGAAAAACCCCGCGCCAGCCCGCCACCCAAGGCAAAAGCTATGCCGGGAGGGCATTTTTTTTGGGTTGGGTTGTCTCTGGAATTGGACATTTCAGAACGCCGTCGGCAGGGTTACGTTTACACACCTTTATAATTAAATTATAACACGCGGATCATGACGGGGGAAACCACTATAGCTGCTGCAGCGCCAGAAGATTCAACGCTTTTCCTTATGAAGCGGCTGGTCCGCTCTTATGTGCGGCCTTATTCGTCTCAGTTGGGGGTCGCTCTCCTTTTCATGTCTCTGGCGGCCGCGATGACGGCCGCGATCGCTCAGTTGATGCAGCCCG
Organism: Alphaproteobacteria bacterium; assembly: GCA_021741325.1. Taxonomy (GTDB): domain Bacteria; phylum Pseudomonadota; class Alphaproteobacteria; order Micavibrionales; family Micavibrionaceae; genus JAIOYC01. The sequence continues at coordinate 8,062 of JAIOYC010000075.1, read as the reverse complement.
TTCTGGATGATGTTCTGGGCGGTGGGCGGACGGATATGATCGTGCCTGTCGGCCTGGCGGTTCTAGGAACTTTTGCCGTACGCGGCCTGTCCACCTTTATCCATGTGATCATCATGAACAAGGTCGGGCAATCCATTGTGTGCGACATTCAAAAGGATCTCTTCCGGCATTTCATGTCACTGGATCTGACCTTTTTTCATGAGAACCCCAGCGGTCAGCTTGTCTCGCGGGTGGTTAACGATGTGAACGTCATGCGCATTGCCGTCTCGGACAGTCTGACCGGCGCGGGGAAGAATTTTCTGACCCTCGTCTTTCTGGCTGGCGTGATGATTTATCAAGACTGGCGGCTTTCTCTGGCCGCGTTTGCTGTGTTTCCCCTTGCATCCTTTCTGGTGGCCTATGTAGGTAAACGTTTACGCACTGTATCCCGCTCCATCCAGCATGAGATGGGCGGTCTGTCGGACCGTCTTTCCCAGATATTTCAGGGAATCCGGCAAGTGAAAGCCTATGGAATGGAAAATTTTGAAATTGGCCGCGCGGGGAAAGCCCTTGAAACGGTCACGAAGCTGAACATCAAATCCGTGCGGATAGGCAATATGCTTACGCCCGTGAATGAGGTTTTGATTGGGATCGTGGCCTGTGGAATTATTATTTATGGTGGATGGCAAATATCGTCCGGCAGCATGAGCACGGGACAGCTCGTCGCCTTCCTAGCGGCTTTCACGATGGCGTACGAGCCGATGAAAAAAATCGCACGCCTGAACAACACTATTCAGATGGGTCTGGGCGCTGCACAGCGCGTATTCGCGATGCTGGATCTGCAACCCGGCATCCAGGACAAGTCCGGCGTTTCGGTTTTGGACGCAAAGGATCCGGAGATCCTGTTCGAAAATGTAGTGTTCCGCTACAGCGGGGCCGGGGCCCACGCGCTGGACGGCGTTTCTTTCCGCGCCGAACCGGGAAAGGTTACGGCGCTTGTGGGGCCTTCGGGGGGAGGCAAAACCACAATTATCAACCTGATCCCGCGTTTCTATGATGCTCAAAGCGGCCATATCCGTATCAACGGACAGGACATACGGAATGTTAGGCTCTCTTCCCTGCGTCGCCATATTGCCCTGGTTTCCCAGGATATAACGATTTTTGACGATACGATTGCTGCGAATATCGCTTATGGCCGCCCGGACGCCGCCCATGAGGACATCGTCAAGGCCGCAAGATTGGCTGCGGCGGATGAATTCATCTGCGCATTTCCCCAAGGATATAAAACCCGCGTGGGTGAAGACGGTGTAAAGCTCTCCGGCGGGCAGAGACAAAGGATCTCCATCGCGCGGGCGCTTTTGTATGATTCTCCCATCTTGCTCCTGGACGAGGCCACTTCCGCTCTGGATCAGGAATCCGAGCAGGCCGTGCGTGAGGCCCTGAAGGAGCTTGAAAAAGGACGCACGACCCTCGTGATCGCCCACAGGCTTTCCACCGTAAGATCGGCAAATCGCATCATTGTTCTGGATCAAGGCCGTATCGTGGAGGAGGGGGCTCACGACGATTTGATGGCGCAGGATGGGCTGTACGCCAAAATGGTGCAGGCGGGGCTGAAGGGCTAACGTTTATAGACAAGGGCCAGAACAATCCCTGCGCCCGTGCCCTTCAGAAGGGCTGCACACATCCAGGACAGTGCCATTGTGAAGGCAATCGGCAGGTACGCATAGGACGCTAGCTCGATTGAGGCCAGTAAAATCCCCACATACAGCCCGTAGCGCGCACCCTCTTTCCAGCCTTTTCCTTCGTGATTCTGTATGAAAATCCACGAGATCATGAGCGCCTGGAGAAGCTGACTGGCGATCATGAAGGGCATATAGCCCATCTGGCCGTCCATCGGACGCCACATCGAATCCGTGTCCAGATAGGCTCGCATCATGATCATACCGTGCCACATCCATTCGAACAGGAAGATGAAAACAAATACGGCAAGAACCGAAAGCGCGAAACGGGTGGTGTTCATGGGAGGTCTCCAACAGGGTTTTATTCACTGCAGCATATTATGATCTTGATGCTTCTGAGCTACAAGGGGCATAATTGGAGTAGAAAAAGGAGAGATCTTCATGACCGCTGCGCATAAGAAACCACATGCACAATCGGGGAAACTGGTTTCCTCGGTTTTGGATCTCATCGGCAATACCCCGATGCTTGATATGGGTGACGGTGTTTTGGCCAAGGCAGAATATATGAATCCTTCAGGCTCGATCAAGGCCCGCATGGCGCATTTCATGATCGAGAAGGCGGAGCAGGAAGGTTTTCTCAAGCCGGGAGACACCATCGTGGAGTCCACCAGCGGCAATACCGGAAACGCGATGTCGATGGTGGCCGCGGTGAAGGGATATAAAATGCTGGTGATGATGCCTGACGGTTACACCAGCGAGCGCACGCGTATATCGCGCGGTTTTGGCGCGGATATAAAATTTATTGGCCATTTCCAAGTCAACGAAGCACGGGACGCGGCCATTCGTATGGGGCAGGAACCAGGATATTACTGCCCCGCGCAATTCGACAATGAATGGAACGTGGAGGAAAACCGCGAATGGCTGGGCCGGGAGATCATCGAACAAATTCCCCCGGGTATGATGATTGACGCGATTGTGCAAGGCGTCGGAACAGGGGGCACGCTGATAGGCACCGGGCAGGCGCTGCGGCAGTGGCATAATCCGGATCTGAAAGTCTTTGCGATGGAACCCAGCGAGTCTCAAACCTTGGGATGCTGTATCGTGTGCGATCACAAGATCGAAGGGATTTCAGACGGTTTTGTGCCCACAATTTATCAGCGTCACAGAGCCGAAGTTACGGGCATCATCCCCATCGACAGCGAGGCCGCGATCGAGGAAGCCCGGAGACTAAGCCGCGAGCAGGGTATTTTTGTAGGCCCCAGCTCGGGCGCGAATATGCTGGCTGCGCGCGAGATAAAACGGCGCGACTCTTCCATCAAAACCGTTTTGACCTTCCTGTGCGACCGGGGAGAGAAATATCTTTCCATGATGTATCCTTAAATTCTGGACACTCTTGTTTTTTTCTCGGAGGGGTGTAACCATTCTCGGTCGGTCTGCGAAGATTGGCAGTGACCCAAGGATTGGTTCTAAAAGTCACTTAACCGGAAAAGGAGACTCCTCATCATGTCCAGAAAAACTCTCAATACACTGCTTGCCAGCGCCGTGGCGCTGACACTCGTGGGTGCAGTTTCATCGGCCCATGCTGAAGATACCACCGCTCCCGCTGAGAAAGAAAAATGTTACGGCGTCGTGAAGGCCGGCCAGAATGATTGCGCGGCTGCTGATGGTTCACATTCCTGCGCGGCCAGCGCCGGTGTTGACGCCTCCGGTCAGGAATGGATCATGCTGCCCGCGGGCTTGTGCACCAAACTTGTGAACGGCTCCCTTGAGCCTGTCACGGCTGCTGAAGTTCCGGCGGCGGATGCCCCTGCGGAACACTAAAAACAAACGATGATGCAGGATTTTTCTTCTGAACGGCCTGCATCAATCCTTTTCCCGCCGGCCGCAATTCCTGCGGAGCCGGTGGGAATTGGTCTTCGAGCACCTTATTATCAAGAAGCTCTGAAGACAGATCTCAATCTCGGTTGGCTCGAGGTTCACCCTGAGAATTATTTCGGCGGCGGCATTCACCGCCATTTCCTTTCTAAAATAAGAGAGCGCTTTCAGATAAGCTTCCACGGCGTCGGACTTTCTCTGGGCTCCGCTCAACCGGTCGATGAAAACCATCTCCGGCAATTGAAAGACCTGATTTCCATCTATGATCCTTTTCACGTTTCCGATCATGCCTCCTGGAGCACGAGCGGGAATGCGCATTTGGGTGACCTTCTCCCTCTTCCTTACACCCATGAAACGCTCAGCGCCTTGTGTTGTAATATTGATCGGACTCAGAATTATTTGGGTCGCCGGATGCTGCTTGAAAACCCTTCGAGTTATATTGCATTTGATCAGAACGACGTGAGCGAAGCCGAATTTATGAACGCCGCGGCACAAAAAACCGGATGTCTTTTGCTGTTGGATATAAATAATATTTTTGTGCAGGCCTTTAATCATGATTTTGATGGTTTTGAATATATCGACACCATCAATCCCCTCTATGTGGGGGAAATGCATTTGGCCGGCCATACAGAGCGCGCGGCGGGATCTGAAATAATCCTTGTGGATACGCACAACAAGCCGGTGTGTGGGGAGGTATGGGACCTTTACCAACATGCGGTCCGCCGCTTTGGAGCGGTGCCAACCCTCATTGAATGGGATCAGGATTTTCCGCCTCTCCATATTCTTGTGGCGGAGGCTGATAAGGCCCGGACCGTGATTGTCCGCGCGGAGCAGGAAAGGCTTTTTCATGCGGCTGAATGAGATGCAGCGTTTCTTTCGGGATATCATGCTGGATCACCCGGACGCCCTGAAAGCCCCGCCGGAGAATTTCGCCGGACTTTTTGAGAGCAGCGAAATTCCACTGGAAGAACGCCTTAAGGTTTATCGTGGCAATATCGTGGGCGGGCTTACGGAGAAGATGCTCTCCGTGTTCCCCGTTCTGGACAAGCTTGTAGGGACTGAATTTTTAAGGGGGATGGCTTGCTCTTTTGTGCTCGCTCATCCGCCCGCGCGGGGTTGTCTGAATTTATATGGCGCGGGGTTTGATACATTTATCCGCAATTTCCCGCCTGCGCGCTCCTTGTCCTATTTGCCGGATGTCGCCGCATTTGAAATCGCGCTGAATATGGCTTATCACGCGTCCGATGAGGAGGTTTTCACGCTGCAGGATCTTGCTCTTATTCCATCTTGGGCGCTCGGTGACGCACTCTGGGACCTGCGTTCATCCGCAGCTCTTGTGCGCTCGACTTTTCCATTGCGGGCCATCCGCGATTATTGCTTGAACGAGGTAAAGAATAAACCCGAAACGCTGAATTTGAATCAGGGCGGCGTCAGGCTTATGGTTTATCGCCCGGCGCTGGAGGTTTTGATCGTGGATCTTGCGGAGGCGGAATATGAGCTTTTGAATCATCTGGCGCAGCGTCTCTCATTGGGTGAAGCCGTTCAGAAGGTTCTCCAGGAGCATGGGGATTTTGACCTGTCGGCATTTCTGAAACGCCATATGATGTTGGGAACTTTCAAAAAAGAAACATATCGTGATGAAATATGTTCATAGTTTTCTACAGGCAGATTAGGTTTCTAATCCAGAAGGCCGTATAATTTCTCAAGCGCTGTTTTATATCCCTTCGCGCCTTGCCCGGCGATCACCGTCGCCGCGAGCGGTTCAATATAGGAATGATGCCTGAACGCCTCGCGTGTCTTGGGATCGGAAATATGAACTTCGATGATAGGTACAGACAGCAATTTAAGTGCATCATGAATGGCCACTGATGTATGAGTATAGGCGGCGGCGTTAATGATAAGTCCGTCCACGGTGCCCAGGGACTCCTGAATCCAGCTCACCAATTCCCCTTCGTGGTTGCTCTGGCGGAAATCAATCGAAAATCCTAAACTTTTAGCCTGTTCCATGCATTGTGCTTGAATATCATCCAGTGTTTCCGTGCCATAGATTTCCCGTTCCCGCTGTCCAAGCATATTGAGGTTGGGACCGTTCAGGATCAGGATGTTTTTCATGGTGTTTTTCCGGTGCTGGTGCTGAGAGCCCGAACAGTGACTTCCACCGGGATAGGGGCGCGATCCTTAAAATGAAGAATCAGCGGAAAAAGAGTGTTGCGCATCAGCGTCGCCTTGAGATTCATCAGCATGATATGGTGACCTGTCGGGGCCAGAGTCAGACGTCCGCCCGCTGGAATTTCATAAGCATCTACCTCGCGCATCTTCATGATTCCATCAGTCATGTCGTTGGTATGGAGTTGAGTTGTTTCCGCGATTTCTGCGGTCACGCCTTCCAGCCATAAAGGTTCTGCCCCTGTGTTTCTGATCTCCAGGAACACCGCGCCGGTTTTCTGGCTGGCGGCTGTTTCATAGGCATACGCGTTTTTGATGACTGGGAGGGACTCTGTTGCCGAGGCTTGTGCGCAAACCACAAACATCGTCAGGGCGAAGATAAAAGTGCGGATCATGGATTTCTTCCTTTTATTTATTTTTCTGGCGAATGCGGGCGAACATATTTAGAAAGTCCTGAACTTCAGGCATCCGGCCTTCAGGCACGTAGATGGTGTTTTTCCCAATCACAAAAGTTGGCGTGGCAGTGGCGTTGATGCGGTTGAAAAAATTGCCGTTCTCCCGCACGAGATCCATCAGTTCTGGAGACTGCATGTCGGCTAGGAGTTTTGCCTCATCCACGCCTGCCCGCGTGGCAAGATCGCTCAGGACCGCCGCAGTGATCTCGCGTGGTTCACGAATAAGAAGGTCATGCATTTCGATGAATTTTCCCTGCTGTCCTGCGGCGTAGGCGATCACGGCGGCGTAGGCCGAATCCTTGCTGTTTGCAGCGGCAACGGGGCGCGGGATATAGCGCACTCGCCCGTCCTTAATTGTGGCCTGTGTGATAGTGGGATGAACTTCCCGGCAGAACATGCAGCCGTAATCCATGAATTCCACAACCGTAACGTCCGCGTCGTCCGGGCCGAGCGCATAGCTGGGAGGCACGTCGGAGAGACCCGTGAACGCAGTGGAAATTCTATAGATGTCGTAGACCAGATACAGGGCCGCCAGAGCGATCGCTGCCAGGGCTATGAATCGCATCATGCGGGACTATCCCTTTTTGCGCGCGTTTTCGATGGCTTCCTTGAGGCCGCCCTCGCCCAGGTAACCGGGGAACAGCTCGCCGTTGATTACAAAAGCCGGCGTTCCCTGAATGCCGATGTCGCGGGCCACGGAAACACTTTTATCCAAAGTATCCTTAACCGTGTCTGAGGCAGCATCTTTTTCCATCTGGGCGGGATCAAGACCGGTCTCCTCTGCCATGCGTTTGAGCGCGGCGATGGTGAGCTGTCCACGCTGTTGCATCAGAGCTTTGTGGAAGTCAAAATATTTTCCCTGCTTATGCGCTGCCAGCGCCCACTGCGACGCCATCAAAGATTCGGCGCTGAGAATGGGCATTTCGTGGAAAACAATTCTTACATCCGGATCGTTCTTCACAACGTCTATAACATCGACCAGGGCCCGCTTGCAGTACCCGCAGTTAAAATCAATGTATTCGACCACCGTAACGCTTGCCTTCGGATTGCCGATAGAGGGGGCATCTGCGGACGTCAGGAAATCGAGATGTTTTTCTATATTCTTTCCGGCTTCAGCCTGCATTTCCTGCTGTTTTTTCTGGCGGTATCCTTCAAGCGATTCCAAGATTGCTTCAGGATTTTCTTTCAGATATTCTTTTACAACAGCCTGAACAGCCTCTTTTTGGGCTGCGGAAAGGGCCTCTTCCGCTTTGGCAGGCAAGATTCCGCAAAGAACGGCAAATCCCGCTACCAACAACATTCTTCCGATATATGAACGCACGAGTCCTCCTCAGGTTAAAGCTCTCTTAAAGCATACAGAGTTTGTGGTTAAAACATAGCCCTTAGATACCAAATTCGGGCAAATATCGTTGAAGGTTACGAAAAACATTTCTTGTTTTTTGGTGCCTCCCTGATAAAACCGTCTCTATGGGCTTACATTTCATCCCTTATGGCCGTCAGTGCATTGACGAGGACGATATCGCCGCCGTGGCGGCGGTTCTGCGCGGGGATTTTCTGACCACGGGACCCAAGGTCGGGGAATTCGAAGAATCCCTGTGCGCCGCGACGGGCGCGCGCCACGCAGTGGCCTGCTCCAACGGCACCACGGCGCTCCATCTGGCGGCGTTGGCGCTGGGCATGAAAGAGGGCGAGGCCGCGATTATCCCCTCCATGACCTTTCTGGCTACCGCGAACGCCGCCCGTTATTGCGGGGCGGAAGTTGTGTTTTCGGATGTCGATCCGGTCACGGGGCTTATGGGACCGGAACATCTGGAAGAAGCCCTATCCCGCTGTGGCGGTTTAAAACCGCGCGCGGTTTTCCCCGTGCATCTGAAAGGATTGGGTGTGGATCTGAGGGGCCTTCGGGAG
>JAIOYC010000074.1 GCA_021741325.1 Alphaproteobacteria bacterium | reverse complement strand
CCGAAATGCTCGCCAGGAGTCAATCGCCCTTGACCGCCGCCGCCAACCGAGCGGAACCCTGGATGGGACAGGCTTTGGCCGTCGCCGCCCTGTTCGCCACTTCCAGCACGGCGTTGATTTCTCTGATCAGCATAAGCCGCCTTTTATTCGGCATGGCGCGCGAAGGCGACATGCCGAAGTTTTTATCCCGCACATTAAGCAAGCGGCAAACTCCCTGGCTTGCCGCGCTCGTCCTGTTTGGAATAGCCTGCCTGCTGTTGCCCCTGGGAGAGGTAAAAATCATTGCCAGCATATCGTCATTCGGCGTTCTGCTGGTTTTCCTTGCCGTTCATGCGGCGCTGATTAATCTTCGCCTTCGGCAAACGGATATGGAACGCGGCTTTAGAGTTCCGCTTGCGATTGGCCGGTTGCCGCTTTTGCCCGTCCTTGGGATTGCGATCACGGCGTTTCTCCTGACGCGCTTCGAGCCGATTGTTTACACGGTCGGTTGCGGGGCTATTCTGTTCGGCGTGCTGGCTTATGCCATCATGCGGAAAATTCAGACCAGATAAGCAAGCACCCGACCAGAGCGTGTGCTCTCCGCTTTAATCGTTGGGAACCGGATCGTATCGTTTTCCTTTATAAAACGGATGGCAGCGCGCGAGCCGCCGCAACGTCAACCATGATCCTTTGATTGCGCCGTGCTTTTCCAGCGCTTCGAGCGCGTAGGCGGAGCAGCTCGGTTCGAACCGGCACCGGGGCGGCAGGATCGGGGATATCCCCACGCGGTAGAGGCGAATAAAGCCTGTCAAAAGCGTTTTCAGGATCATCTTTTAGATATAGCCACTCTTGCCGCTGGTGTCATCTCTGGGGTTTTTTTAAAATCTTCCTTTCCTTCTTACTGTCTTCCCTGCGAAAGCAGGGATCTTCTGCGTTCACGCCAGGGACGCCAAGAATAATACTCAAGTGATTCTCACTCATAGCGAGACATTTCCCAAAAACCGTCCTTGCACGGCTTGTGCGTGCAATCCATCGCAGTTTATGGATCGCACGCACAAGAAAGAAGTATTTTTAACCACGAAGACACGAAGCGCACGAAGAAGAAAATTAATATAGCCAGGCTCAAATAAACTGATCGCCGTCATCGCCTGAATTTCCGCAAGAAATTCAGGCGATCCATGGATTCCCCCTGGAATTTTACTTCGCAAAATTCGGGGAATGACATGATTCATTTCGGGTGGCCTGAGCTATACAACAGAGAACACAGAAATAAAGAAGGAGAAGAGAGAGAAAAAGAATCTATTTTTTCTTCTCCGTAGACTCTCTGGATCTCTGTGTCCTCTGTGGTTAAAATTTTTTCTTTTTCTTCGTGCGCTTCGTGTCTTCGTGGTTCAGTATTTTTTACTTTAAAACTCAAAGATCTCTGCGACGGAACTGAGCGCGCCCGCACGGGCCGGGTTCTTCATTCGAAACGGCCATATTTCCTGCGTCTTTTGCGGTTTCTTTTACGGTCTTTGCGTGAAATTTTCCAAGATCCTCTTGACATGAGAGGAAAAAATTCCTATAATGTTCTCTATGTGTTTTCGTCCTTCCAGAAAAAATCACGTCCTCTCCCGATCCTCTGAAGCGCCGCTATGCGTACGCTCCCCCGGCTACCCCCCACCCCCTCCCCAAAAAATGACAAACGAACTTGTGAATTCTAAAAGATCAACAAAAACAATATCTTGCCTTCACCCCGAACACAAAATTTTAAGGCGTTTTCGGATCCTCGGGCTTCTCCTTCGCTGGCGCCATTTTTCGCAGGCACCATTTCAGGTCGCTGCAGAGCTGTTCGTAAGGCCGATCAGCGCTTGCGGGTCGGCCGATCAGAACATAATCGCACGAAGGATACCCGTGCAGGGGCAGGATATCCGCCGCCGCCGCGCGGAGACGGCGCTTGATGCGGTTGCGGACCACGGCGGATTTGTCCGTGCGCTTGCTGACCGTATAGCCCACGCGCCGCACGCCCAGGTCATTGTCCATCATCTGAAGGATCAGGCCCTGCGCCACCCATTTCCGGCCTTCTTTGGCGGCGTTCGTGAAATCGACCCGTTTTTTAAGGGTCTGAAGGCTCCGGCTTTGCTCTTTGCGCGCGTGCATGGCTCTATGTGCCTGATTGCGCCCCGGTTCGCAAGAAAAACGAATGGAGGATGCGCGGGATTTCCCCGGCGTGGACAACTCTCCGCGCCTGTGTTTCAATATATAAAAGCACCACTCAGGAGCAAAAAATGTCCGGCTTTTTAGAAAACATGCTCACGCGTCCCTCTGCCGTTTTGGGCATTGTGGCGGGCGTGTCGGCTTTCTCGCTGGCGGCGACGCTGGCCTCTGAGGTATTTTTAGGACTGGAGCCGTGCGTTTTGTGCATCTATCAGCGCATTCCGTTTGTGCTTGCGCTGGTGGTGTCTCTTGTTTTCCTATTTTACAGGCGGACCGGGAAAGCGGACGTCAAGCCGAGAATGGCCGCCCTGGGGCTCTGCGCGCTCCTGTTTTTTGGGAATACCCTGACGGCTTTTTATCACACCGGCATTGAGCGCCATTGGTGGCGCTCGGCGGTTGAGGGTTGCGCCGTGCCGTCCCTGGCCCGCGATCCGCAAAGCCTTCTGGAGAACCTGCTCAGCGCCCCCACGGCGCGCTGCGATGAAATCCCCTGGGCCGATCCGGTGCTGGGGCTCTCCATGGCCAATTACAACGCGCTTTTGTGTTTCGCGCTTTTTGTCCTGTGCGTGGCCGCACTGACGGCCTACAGGCCCCCATCCTCCGGGAAAAGCTGATATTGCGCCCATGGGCATTGGCGGTTAAAACAATCCCATGGTTCATCAGAAATCCATACTGGCCGTGCCCAAAGGGCGTATTCTCAAAGAGCTCATGCCTCTGCTGCAGGCCTGCGGGATCCGTCCGGAGGCTGATTTTTCGGATGAAAATAGCCGGAAATTGCGGTTTTCCACCAATCACGATACCCTTGATATTATCCGGGTGCGCGCCTTCGACGTGGCCACCTTCGTCGCCTATGGAGGCGCCCACATGGGCGTGGTGGGAACCGATGTCCTGGAGGAATTCGGGTACGAGGATCTCTACGCGCCTCTGGATCTTAATATAGGACGCTGCCGGCTTTCGGCCGCCGCGCCCGCTGAGGAGGCCCGGCGCGAGAAAAGCGCCCGCCAGAGCCATATCCGCGTCGCCACCAAATACCCGGCCCTGACCGCCCGGCATTTTGCGCGCCAGGGGATTCAGGCCGAATGTATCCGGCTGAACGGCGCCATGGAAATAGCCCCCGCCTTGGGTCTTGCGCCCTGGATCGTGGATCTTGTCTCCAGCGGCGAGACGCTCAAAGCCAATCAGCTGGTTGAGGTTGAAACGCTTCTGGAGGTGACCTCCAAACTGATTGTGAACCGCACGGCCCTGAAAACGAACGCTCCGGCCCTCAACGCGTGGATTCAGGAATTCCAGAAGGCTTGAAAGAGCCATGGCTCATCTCTGGTAGTAAAATCAAAATGATATAAATCGCATGAGGCTCTTGACCCCCGGGGACGGAAGAGCTAAAACCCCCCTATCTTTTCTTTCCGCGGGATGGAGCAGCCCGGTAGCTCGTCAGGCTCATAACCTGAAGGTCGTAGGTTCAAATCCTACTCCCGCAACCAATTTTTTCTTTTATATTTCAATGACTTAAATCGATGGCGCCGAAAGGCGCTTTTCGTTTTTTGGCTCCATGGGACACTCATGGGACAGTAAGAAACAAATAACAACAATAACTTACGATAAATTGTCCCTTTCACTGTCCCATACAAGTGCATGAATCCCGCAACTCTTTGTTCCACCGTCATTTTTTGTGATAAACCCTTAAGAGTTGCAATCATTTGCGATTGATGGCTTGATGCTCGTGCTTGTTTTGTTCTATTTTGAGTTATTATGGCGACAATTGAGAAAAGAGAGTTAAGCGGTGGGGTGGCATCCTACCGCGCCAGAGTACGGATCAAAGGGCATCCGCAGCAGATTGCGACCTTTGAGCGCCTGACCGATGCCAGGCGCTGGGTACAGCAGACAGAGGCCGCCATCCGCGAGGGGCGGTATTTTAAAACCAGCCAGGCCCGCAAATTTACATTCTCCGATGCGCTGGAGCGTTACCGCACCGAGATCCTTATCTATGAAAAGGCCAGCAATATAAATCTGGCAAACTACCTGGCTTATTGGGAGAAAGAGCTTGGCGCTTATGCCATGGCTGATATTACGCCCGCCTTGATCGTATCGGCGCGTAACAAGCTGCTGGGCAGCAAGGGCAAGTTCGGGCGGGAGCGAAGCCCGACGACGGCAAATCGTTATGTATCCGCGCTCAGTCATGTCTTCACGGTTGCGATTAATGACTGGGAATGGCTTGAGATTCATCCGGTACGCAAGATCTCAAAACTGAAACAGCCACGCGGGCGGGTGCGTTTTCTCTCCGATGATGAACGGGAACGGCTTCTTGAGGCCTGTAAGGATACGGATAATCCGCATCTGTATAATATCGTCGTGCTGGCGCTTAGCACCGGTGCGCGCAAGATGGAGATTGTCGGCCTGAAATGGAAAGACATTGATCTGGAGCGCGGCACCATCATCTTGCATGAAACCAAAAACGGTGAACGCCGGGTGATCCCGATCACGGGTTATGCCCGTTCTTTAATGCAGGCGCAGCATGAAAATCGGGACAAGAAATGTGATTACGTTTTCCCGTCCAAGGCAAAATGCCAGCCGATTGATATCCGCACCGCATGGGAAAATGTGCTGACCAAAGCCGGTATTGATGATTTTTGCTTTCATGATCTGCGCCACAGTGCGGCCTCTTATTTGGCGATGAACGGCGCGACGCTGGCGGAGATTGCTGAGGTTTTAGGGCATAAAACCCTGCAGATGGTCAAGCGCTATGCCCATTTGTCCGAGGCGCACACGCATAAAGTTGTCGCCAGCATGAATGAAAAGATTTTCGGGGAGGCGAGATGATGGCGCGGATATTCGATGAACTTAAAAAAGGCTACGAGGCCAGCGATCATGATATTGGAACTTTTATCCGCTCTCTCAAGATTGTTGCCTATGCCATGAAAAAGAAGCATGGAGCAGACATTGACTGGCTTTATGAAGGTGCGATTCATCATTTAAAGGCAAAAACGAAAACCTATGTTCAGGATAAGAGAATTGGCCTTATGGCCGCGCTTTTGGTTGGTTACGGCAGCAGCTTTAACCAGACCATGCAGGCGCTGGGCGAGTGGCTGGATCTTGGCGATACGAAAATCAAGAACGCCTATTATGCCGTGAACAAAGAATATGATTTGCCAAAAGATGAGAACAATCTCCAATGTTCGGCATTCATGCAAAAAGCCGAATTTATACCTTACATTATGATGATCGAAAATGACCGGCCTTTTCCTGAGCGCTATGAAAAGGCATACAAGGCTTTTCTAAAGGCGCATCATCATGCGGAGGCGGCTCATATCGACCATATTCTTCATATGACAAGTGAAACAGATAATTCGCAGGTTTCGATTGCAGATATCGAAGAGCGCAAAGAAGTTATCCGCGAAATCAATCAGTCATATTTATTGTGACCAGTCATTTTTAATCCGGCATGTCGGGTTAAATTAGACGAATTTTACATTCGTAAAAAATCGTTCAGGCTTTCTCCATGTCGTGCAATTCAGCGCGGCACTCACCAATAAAGGAGAAAGTAAAATGTCCGAACCACTTGAAATATCACCGCCTCTGCAGCGGCGATTTATCCCCCTTACCGAATGGCCGAAACATCACAGCTGGCCACCTGTTGGCGGTTTGCGGCACCTGGTTTTTTATGCCGACCAGAACGGTTTTGATAAAGTCATCCGCCGCGCCGGTCGCCGCGTTTTGATCGATGAGCAAGCCTTCTTCCAGTGGCTCGATGAGCAGAACGGAGGCCAAAAATGAGCACGCAACTTTTCCTAAATCAGACTGAATTATCCAGACGCTGGAAGATTTCACCGCGCACGCTGGAGCGCTGGCGCTGGCTGGGCACTGGTCCGCGTTATCACAAGATCGGTGGTCGTGTTGTTTATAGGATCTCGGATATCGAAGAGTTTGAGAATAGCCGCAGCTTCACTTCCACCATGGACGAGCAGCAGGGAGGCAAAAAATGATACAGGAAAAAGCCTTCAAAGCAGCGAAGATCCTGAACACAAGGCCGGATTTTAAGGGAAAATCCGGCCAGGACTTTGCGGTTATCAACAAGGGCGGCATCGAGCTCTGGCCTGTGGCGAAGAGCGATTTGGCTCCGGTTGATAAAAAGCTGCTTTTCATCTCTCCCTATCCGGAGCTTGCCGCCGCGCTGTCCATGCGAAGCCCCCGACCTGTCTGGCTCTATGACAGGATTGATGACATCCAAAGCATGAGCCTATCTGAAAAATCAGGTGCGGATTGGGTCATGCTTGTGTGCACGCCAGAGGATTTTGTGAAAGCCAATCTTCTCGCCGACCGTTGGACGTATGGGCCGCATGAAGTCACGGTGATGATGGGACAGGAAGCTGATTTGATCAACAAGCTCGTTGCGTATTATCAGCAAGCGCAAAGGGGGTAAAACATGCCCCTTAAAACGCTGGATTACAATGATCCCGACTTACCATCCCGGGATGAGATCAAGGCTGCGATGCTGGCGCGGTTGCCGGAAGTGTTGCGGTATCTGTTTCCCAATGGCAGACAGCTGAAACGGGAATTTCAGATCGGCAGTCTGCAGGGTGAAAAAGGCCAAAGCCTGAAAGTGAGTATGTCTGGCGATAAGGCCGGGCTGTGGCAGGATTTTGAAAGCGGTCACGGCGGTGATATTTTCGACCTGTGGGCGGCGGTGCAAGGGCTGGACACGCAGCGGGATTTTCCGACTGTGCTGCGATCCTGCGCGGACTGGCTGGGCTTGGCGGTGGTTGTGCCGCCAGTATCATTCGAGCGCAGGGAATGGATTTATACGGATGTATCCGGCAAACCGCTGGTCACCGTCAAACGCACAGACGGTGCAGACGGCAGGAAGTCATTTCTGCCCTATGATAACATTGCCGGAAAGCATGCCATGCCGGAGAGCAGACTGCTGTATAATCTGCCTGGTGTAGCTGCCAGTGATCGTATCATTATCACAGAGGGCGAGAAATGCGCTCAAGTGCTGATTGATCTCGGCATTCCGGCCACGACCGTCATGGGTGGTGCAAATTTTGATCCGGCAAAAACGGATTTCAGCCCACTGGCTGGCAAAGACATCATCATCTGGCCGGACAATGATAAGGCTGGGCAAAAATATGTAGAGCGCCTGAAAAGCGGCCTTCAATCTATAAAGCCCAGAAGTCTGCGGGTTATCATCCCGCCCGCTGACAAGCCGGAGAAATGGGATGCCGCCGATGCGGTGCAGGACGGCCTTAACATTCAGGGCTTTTTGAATTCCGTCCTACAATCAAAAATCCAGCTGCAACGCTACGAGGCCTTCTCGCTGGCGGAGCTGATTGCTGATAAAAGCCCGATGCCAGATGATCTGATTGCCCCGCGTCTGCTCACGCCCTCGGGCATGCTGGTGATTGGCGGTGCGCCCAAATCCGGCAAGAGTGATTTTACGCTCTCGCTGCTGACCCATATGGCCGCCGGGCAGCCGTTCCTGAAATTTACACCGCCCAGACCGCTGCGGGTGTTCGTGCTGCAGGCAGAAATCCAGTATGATTATCTGCGCGAGCGTCTACAGAAAATGGGGCTGTCTGAGGAGGCGATCCTCAAAGCCGGGAAGAACATCCATATTACGCCGCAGCTCAAACTCCTGCTGAATGATGACGGGCTGGAGATTATCAAAGACCTGATCCATGAGAAGTTTCCCGACGCGCCGCCGGATATTATCGTCATCGACCCGATCCGCAATGTCTTCGACGGTGGGCCGGACTTTGGCAATCTCGGTGAGAATGATAATAACGCCATGCTGTTTTTCCTGCAGCAACGGGTGGAAATGCTGCGCGATATGATCAATCCGCGCGCTGGTATTATCCTCGTCCATCACACCAAGAAAATCAGCAAGGCGATGTTTAAGGATGACCCGTTCCAGGCCTTGAGTGGAGCCAGTTCCCTGCGCAGTTATTATACCAGCGGTATGTTGATTTTCCGGCCCGATGAGGCGGAGGATATAAGATCATTGCATTTTGAGCTGCGCAACGGCCCTGGCATTGTGAACATGCACGTCATTAAGCGCGCCGGGCAATGGGGCGAGATTGATCCGGACACGCAGCCGCTCATCCGGCAGGATTATTCCAACAAGCTCAAATCCGAACGCCACCGCCAGCATGACCAGATCCTACAACGCCTGCTGGAAGATGCGCAGTTTGATCAAAAGCTCTATACGATTGAGAGTTTCAGTGAGGCTTATGAAGATATTGACGGGCTGGGCAGCCAGACGACCATCAAAAAACGCATCAGCGTTCTGATGGGTAAGGGCTATATCAAATGCCTGAAGACCCCTCATCCGCTGACGAAGCAAACGGCGGAGCGTAGCAAGTATGGCTATCTGGTGGTTGAGAACATGCAGCTGGGGCAGGATGAAATTGATGAGGCTACCGGCGAGATTATGACGTCGGCCATTGCTGTCTTGCCCACGCATTATAAGGATGAGGGATCCGG
Organism: Alphaproteobacteria bacterium; assembly: GCA_021741325.1. Classification (GTDB taxonomy): domain Bacteria; phylum Pseudomonadota; class Alphaproteobacteria; order Micavibrionales; family Micavibrionaceae; genus JAIOYC01. The sequence goes on along the minus strand of JAIOYC010000074.1, from coordinate 226 downwards.
TGGTGTGCGTCAGGTCGAAAATGCACACAGCTGGGTTTATCATGATGAGGAAAAGGCCAGGTGAATCTGCAGCAGATCTGCCGGGCAGTGATATCTGCTTTTGTTTTATTACAATAGCTTACGCGCAGAGCAGAAATTCTTGTACATCTGCATCTGCCGTCTGCATTTCTGTCTGTAAGGCTTGGTGTGTATGGGGTTGCGGTGTGTGAGCAGATGTCACTCTCTC
>JAIOYC010000073.1 GCA_021741325.1 Alphaproteobacteria bacterium | reverse complement strand
AGGAGCGGCGGGTTTTTTCCAGCGCGTCGATGATCTCCATCGCGCGGACCTTGGGCGCGCCGCTTACGGTTCCCGCCGGGAAACCCGCCAGGAGCGCGTCAAGAATATCCAGATCCTCCCGGAGCGCGCCCTCGACATTGGAGACGATGTGCATGACGTGGGAATAATATTCGACCGCGAATTGCTCGGTGACGCGTACGCTGCCGAACTGCGCCACGCGGCCCACGTCGTTGCGGCCAAGATCCAGAAGCATCAGATGCTCGGCGCGCTCCTTCGGGTCGGCGAGCAGATCCTCGGCCAGAGCACGGTCTTCCTCGGGCGTGCCGCCGCGTTTGCGCGTACCCGCGATGGGGCGGATCGTCACGGTGTTGTCCCGGACGCGCACGAGGATTTCCGGGCTGGAGCCCACCAGCGCGAAATCGGGGTAGGCGAAGTAAAACATGAAGGGGGAGGGGTTGAGGGTGCGCAGCGCGCGGTAGAGCTCAAGGGGCGGGAGGTCGAAATCCGCGGAGAATCTCTGCGCCAGGACGACCTGGAAGATGTCCCCGGCGGCGATGTGCTCCTGGGCTTTGAGAACCGCGGCGTGGAATTCTTTTTCCGTCATGGAGGCTCTCTGAATTGCTTCGTCCCCCGTAAATCCGGGATCCTCGCAATGACGGCGGGAGGATGAGGGGGGGATGGAGGCGGAGAGTTTTTGGATGGCGTTTTCAAGTCTTGCGTGGGCCGTTTCATAAACATCCTGAGCCGCGACCTTGGAATTTTTCATGTGATCGTAAACAGGCGTGACCAGGCAGATCATATGTTTGATGTTGTCGAAGATCGCGAGCATCCGGGGACGGATCAGGACACTGTCGGGGATTCCCAGATCGTCGGGGTGCGTATCGGGGATATTCTCCGCAAGGTGAACCATGCCGTAGCCCATATATCCGAACAGGCCGGAAACGGCCATCGGAGGGAGGCTGTCCGGGACACTGTCGATCCGGCTCTGTGCCAGGAGGCTCCGCAGTGATTCTAGCGGGTTTTGATCTGTCCGGGCCGGAGCTTCTGTGCCGGATTGCAGGGAAACCGCGCCTCCCGTAAAACTCCAGATGATATCGGGATCGAGGCCGATCACCGAGTAACGGCCCAGAACCGCGCCACCCTCTACCGACTCTAATAAAAAGGCGTGAGAATCTTGTCCGCAGAGTTTCAGGAAAGCGGACACCGGTGTTTCCAGGTCGCCCGGAATCCATTGCCACGCGAGCTGCGTACGCCCGTTTATGAAATTTTCCGCAAAATCCGGATAGGAGGCCGTCATTCTTCCACGGCCTGCGGACCGTAAAGCGTGTCCAGGGTCTGCGTGTTGACGGACACGCCGATTTCTTTCTCCTGCTTTTTCAGGTAGAGCATCAGCGCCTCGCCTTGCATCTGATCGGTCAGGCCGCTCAGGAAGCTTTGGAACTCAGGGCTTTTTTCATCGACTTTCTCGGGCCAGGTAAAGGAGGTGACCTCCGCCAGCGCCACGCCGTTCTCAAGCTCGGTCAGGATGACCCGGCCCGGGGGCGCGGCGAAGACTTGCTGCATGAAGGCACCGGTCAGGGGTGCTTTGGGCGGGGTGTTGCGCTCGAGGTTCTGCACGGTTTTGAGCGAATATTTTTTCTCCGTCGCGACGCTTTGAAGGCTAGCGCCTTTCGTGTTGATCCGCGCCAGCTCATCGGCGACCTGGAGCCGGTTGGCCGAGCGGCGCTGGTCGCGCGTCCACTGGTTTTCGATTTCCTGGCGGACTTCTTCAAACGGGATATAGGTTTTGGGCGTGATGGAGGCGACATGGACGGCCGTGAATGAGCCGCCCTTCATTTCCATGATCGCGGAGCTTTCGCCCTGGGCAAGTCCGAATGCGGTTTCAAGAAGGGCGCCGCGATCATCGCCCGCGCTCTTAAGAGCGTCGCTTCCGTCGGGTCCCTGGCCGAAGGCATTCACGGGCGGGATATCCGTGATTTGGATAGACGCTTCCCGGCCTATTTCTTCCGGCGTCGCGCCGGAGGCCAGAAGATCATCGACCATGGCGGCCTGCGCGTAGCGCTCTTCGGTCTGGCGGCTCTCGAGAACTTCCTGGCGCAGCTCGGTTTTGACCTCTTCAAAGCTGCGGATTCCTTCCGGCGTGATGGATTTCACGACCACGACGCGCCAGCCCAGCGGCGATTCGAACGGGGAGAGGATTTCACCCGCCTGAGTCGCGGCGGTTACCGCCGGACGTATATCGGCGGTGAGGGCGTTTTCCTCGAAAGTTCTCTCTCCCAGATAGGCTGTTTCCTGGCCGGTGACGTCTTTCAGCGCCTGATTCAGGCTTTTCCCTTTTTGGGCGGCTTCATGGACGGCGCGCGCTTCTTTTTCGGAAGGAAGAAGGGCCTCTTCCAGGGTCCATGAGGGGATAATCCTGTAGAAGTCCGATTTTCCCTCATAGATCTTTTGAAGATCCTCGTCGGTGAGGGGCGTTTCCGTGTCCGCCGGGCGTTCCTGGAGGGTCAGAAGCTTCAGGGTCCGGGTCTCGGGGCGGGCGTAGGTTTCCTTTGTGGCCTCGTAGAGTTCGCGCAGCGTGTCTTCGGACGGCGCGGGGATGTCTTTCACATCCTCGTCCGGGAACAGGATATAACCCACGGTCCGCTGCTGTTTTTGCAGCCGGTAGAGGTCGCGCGCCACTGCGGGATCGGGGATGGAAAATCCGGTTTGAAGCGCCTGGGCCATCAGGGCGTTGGCCATGTCCCGCTTCAGGGCGTTGACCAGCTCGCCCTCGCTCATGCCCTGCGTGGTGAGGATTCGGCTTAAGACTTCACGGGCGCTCTGGCCGGGGGCCGTCATGGGCCGCACCAGTTCGCGGATCTGTTCGGTCACGCGCTCATCGCTGATTAAAATTCCCTGCTCCGCGGCGGAGCGCTGAAGGAGGCGGTCACGGACCTCCTGCGCGAGAATCTGGTGGATGTAGCCCGCGCCGTAAGCTTCGCGTGGCGGGATTCCGAGGCGGGAAAGCGTCCGGCGCATGGTGCGGTCGAAGGAGGAGGCGGAGATTGATTCTCCGCCCACCGTGGCGATGTCGGTGATGCGCGGTCCCTTACGGAAGAAGCCGCCCACATCCATCAGGACCAGCCCCCCCACGGCCATAATCAGGAAGCCGAAAATGATGAATTTTCCAACGCCGCCCGCCGCGCTCTTGCGGAGTATATGCATGACCATGATGAAGACCTCTCGCGCCCGGTTTTTGTTTCAGAAGACACGCACTATAAAGGGAGGCGCGCGGAAGGAGCAAGGGGTGACGTTCATGGAACAGGATGTCGCTTTTTATAATGAACAGGGCTTGTGATCGAAGATGTCTAAGATTTGGAGAAGATTAAAAAAAAGGGGCCGGGAGGCCCCTTCGCAAACGGATAGGCAGGATTTTAGAGGCCTTTGAGGGCGAACACGGCGTTGGGCGGTGTTTGGCTGCCCCCGGCAGAAAGTTCAAGTTGTTCAAAGGGCTTGTCCGTTCTATGGAGATGGAATCTTGCTTTTGTCACGGCGGTTTTGGTGTCCATGAAGGGCGTGCCGGTGATGATGACGGATGTGATCGCTTCCGGGGATTGGGGTGGTTCGCATTCAAGAAGGAAATCTTTATCTCTGTGAGGAAAGGCGTTGGCCAGAAGATCGTCCGTGAACGCTGTGACTTTTTCTTTGGTGGCTGGAGTTTCGAGATTGAACCGAAGCGAGATACTCATTCTTGTCTCCTTTTTGTTAGGCTATGACCGCTCTTTGACCGCGCTCCGGCATAAGGGTCCGGGGCGGGGCTACTCTAGCGGAAAACGCCCATATGTCAATTTAATTGTTTCCAGAAGAGAAAATCGTTTTATTTTAATGATTTATAGGTATTTTTTCTGCGGGCGTCCGCAAGAAATTCTCGCCTTTCGGGCCGGAGGATTGTAAGGAACTAGGGGTATGAAAAAACTGATCGCAGGTAACTGGAAGATGAATCTGAGCCGGGAGGAGGTCAACCAGCTGGCCTACGACCTGATGACGAATATTTCCCCGGAGCCGGGCCCGCGAGTGGAGTGGCTGGTTTGCCCGCCCTTTCTCTATCTGGACCGGATGACGAAATTCTTCGCGGATTCGCCTGTGGCCGTCGGGGCGCAGGATTGTTCCGCCCATGACAACGGCGCGCACACGGGGGATATTTCCGCCCGGATGATCGCGGAGATGGGCGCCCGCTATGTTATCCTTGGTCATTCCGAGCGGCGGCACGGGCACGGCGAGGTAGATGAAACGGTGAACCGCAAGGCGCGCCGGGCGCATGAGGCCGGGCTGATCCCGATCATCTGCGTCGGGGAAACCGAATCGGAGCGCGCGCAGGGGCGGGAGAAAGAAATCGTCGGGCGGCAGATCATGGATTCTTTGCCTTCAAGCGCGAACAGCGCCAATACGGTCATCGCCTATGAGCCCGTCTGGGCCATCGGAACCGGGAAGAACGCGACGCCCGAAGACGCGGGGGCTATGCATGCCTTCATCCGGGAGGCTCTGGCCGCGCGGATCAAGGATGCGGCGCATATGCGGATTTTGTACGGCGGATCCATGAATGCGGACAATGCTGGGGCTCTGCTGGCCACCGCCCATGTCGATGGCGGCCTCATCGGCGGGGCCAGCCTGAAGGCGGAGAGTTTCTTGGCTATTGGCCGGAGCTTGAAAGAGGCAGACGGCTAGAGCTGAGGATTCCCGTCGAAATAGGCCTTGAACTTTTCGCTTTTGCGCACGTCTTTGATGTTTCCGGGATAGTTTGGGAGATCCTCCCTGCCTAAAATTTCGTTTGGAATGCCGGGTTCGGGGGGATATTTTTCGAACTCGTCGCCGAGCAAGATGCATTTGGCCGTGCTCGTCTCAGCGGACACAACGGCCTGGCCGTTAAAATGTCTCAGAGTTATGAACCCGGGCTCCACTTCGAGCGTGCCCCCGCCTACCACGGTTTCTGTGTTTTTGTTGAATCGGAACCCCCTGTTGTAACCATCAAAGCAAGCATCCACGAGCAGGGCGCTGTGCTTTGCGGGAGATTTGTCATGGTCAAAGCAAGCGGATAGTCTGTACTGTGCATAGGTCTCAAGGGGACGCTTAGGATCCATGACGATGTCCTTTTACTGAAAAATTACACTATAGATAGTCAATATTACAAATAAAAACGATGTGTCAACTTATTTTCTCCGCCCTTGCGTTCGGCCCCCAAAACCACTAAATAAAAACACCATGGAAAACGTGGTTCTGGTTATACATCTCTTTCTGGCCCTTTCGATTATCGGCCTCGTCTTGTTGCAGCGCTCCGAAGGGGGCGGTCTGGGCATTGGCGGCGGCGGGGGCCTGGGCGGCCTTGCCACGCCACAGGGTACGGCCAGCGCGTTGACCCGCATGACGGCGATCTGCGCCGCCGGATTTTTCTGCACCAGCCTTATACTGGGCATTATGGCCGGCGTGGACAGCAAGGCCGGTAAGAGCATCATGGATTCCCTGGATCAGACGCCTCCGGCCATTGTTGCGCCCGCGGAAATCCCGCCCGCCCCGTCGGAGCCGGTTCCGGAAACACCCACCCAACCTCCAGCGGCGCCCCTCGCAGAATGACCCGGACGATTTTCATTACCGGCGGCGTGGTTTCCTCTCTCGGGAAAGGCCTCGCCTCCGCCGCGCTTGGCGCGTTGCTGCAGGCGCGGGGCTATAGCGTCCGGCTGTGCAAGCTTGACCCGTACCTGAATGTAGATCCCGGCACCATGAGCCCGTTCCAGCACGGCGAGGTCTATGTGACCGACGACGGAGCGGAGACGGATCTGGATCTGGGCCATTACGAGCGATTCACCGGCGTGGCCGCGCGTGGCAGCGACAACACCACCACCGGCAAGATCTATACCCATGTTTTGCAAAAGGAGCGCCGGGGCGATTATCTGGGCGCGACGATTCAGGTCATTCCGCACATCACCAACGAGATCAAGGATTTCATCCGCGAGAAGGACGGCAGCGCGGATTTCGTGCTGTGCGAGATCGGGGGCACCGTGGGCGATATCGAAAGCCTGCCCTTTCTGGAGGCCATCCGCCAGTTCGGCAACGAGGTCGGAGACGACCGCGCGTTGTTTTTGCATGTCACACTGCTGCCCTATATTCCCGCGGCGGGAGAGCTGAAGACGAAGCCGACGCAGCACTCCGTCAAGGAGCTGATGAGCGCGGGGATTCGCCCCCGAATTCTGCTGTGCCGCGCGGACCGGGACATCGCGGAGGAAGAGCGCCGCAAGATCGCGCTGTTTTGCAACATCGACCAGAACAAGGTCATTCCCGCGCTGGACGTGAAATCCATCTATGAGGTGCCCCTGACCTATCACCGCGAGGGACTGGACACGCAGGTTCTGGAATGTTTCGGCATCAAGGGCGCCAGGGAGCCGGACCTGTCCGTGTGGGAGAACATCGTGCGCCGGGTCAAAGCCCCGGAGGGCGATGTGCGCATTGCCGTGGTGGGCAAATACACCGACCTGACCGACAGTTATAAATCGCTCAACGAAGCGCTGATCCACGGCGGAATCGCCAACAATGTCCGCGTGGAGCTGGAGTTCATCGAGGCGGAAATTTTCGAGGGCGAGGACCCCACACCGCACCTTGAGGGTGTGCACGGCATTCTGGTGCCCGGCGGATTTGGCCAGCGCGGCGCGGAGGGAAAAATCAAGGCGGTACGCTATGCCCGCGAGCATAAAATTCCCTATTTCGGGATTTGCTTCGGGATGCAGATGGCGGTCATCGAGGCCGCGCGCAATCTTTGCGGGCTGGCAGGCGCGAATTCCACAGAGTTCGGGGATTGCAAGGATCCCGTGATCGGAATCATGACCGAATGGGTCAAGGGCAACCGCGTCGAGCAGCGTGCGGAAAACACCGACAAGGGCGGCACGATGCGCCTGGGCGCGTACCCGGCGGCGCTGAAAAAAGGTTCGCGCGTGGCGGAGATTTACGGCTCCCCCAGCATCAGCGAGCGCCACCGCCACCGCTATGAGGTGGATATCCGTTATAAGGACCGGCTGGAGGAGGAGGGGCTGTTGTTCTCCGGCCTTTCGCCCGATGGGAACCTGCCGGAAATCGTCGAGATTCCGGCGCATCCGTGGTTTGTCGGCGTGCAGTTCCACCCGGAGCTGAAATCCAAGCCCTTCGATCCGCACCCTCTGTTCGTGTCCTTCATTGAGGCTGCGGTGAAGCAGGGGCGGCTGGTTTAGGGCATGTCGTCAATTATCGCCGAACGGCCTGCAAATGACGGTTTTCTACGCTTCCGTTTCTCACGTACCCATGTACGCTGCGATACGGTTCTCGAAAACCGCCATTTTCGGCACATTCTGCTTCAATTGACGACACGCCCTTAGTAAATTTTCAGGTGTTCAACCTTTTTCAGGAAATCTTGGAAGGCGGGATTTTTACTGCCGATTTCCGGCTGGCAGGTCAGGATGCAGTTGACGTGATCTTTCCCTTTATCCAGATGAATCGCATAGTCGTAATTCGCGTCCGGTTCCATGTCCGCGTGCTCGACAATATCGAGTCCTTGCGGGTATTTTTCCCGAAAATTCTTATCGTTGGCGGCTTTTAAAATCCCTTTGGAATTTCCCCATTTTTTGAATCCCAGATCGTAATGACGCACGGTCCCAAGATCGTCACTGATAAAGGCGGTCTGGTTGTTTTCGGCGGTTTCCAGAGATTGAACGGGCTCCGTTGTTTTTCGGCAAGCGCTTCCGATAATTGATTTCCCCGTATTGAATGTTCCGACAAGCCCAAGTCGGAGCAAAGGATTGGGGATGTGATTGGGGCGTGCCTCCCGAGAAAAAACAGAGCTAAACGCGCCGGCAAAATCAGTTGTGGCTTGTTCATCGGGCAGGCAGAAGCAATGGGCTTCTCCCTTGAAAATCTTATTGAGCGCGTTTTGATTCATAAGTTTTATAACCCTCTATTTTAGAGGATTTTGTTATATGGCAATATAAATGTCAATCTTAAAAAGAAGGCAGCGGGCGGGAGGAGAAGACGGAAGCACAAAAAAAGGTCCGGAGACCTTTTTCAAGATGCTCCGGACAAACGGCGGTAATAGAGGGTGTGTGTCTCTTATATACCCTATTCCAAAGGCGCGGCGCAAGAAAAAATTAAAAAACCTCTTAAAAATTTGTGAAAAAGTCAAAATTATGGCTGGCGGGCTGGAATTTATGCAGATAGCTATATAAACGAACCGATAGGCTGTATAGGGGGAGGCATGAAACGTCTCTACAAGCAGGTTCAAACCGGAAAAAATGTCGGGGGATTCGAAATCCTTCTGGACGGGCGAGCGGTGAAAACGCCGGGCCGCAAGATTTTGTCCGCGCCCACGGACGCGCTGGCGCAGGCGATCGCGGCGGAGTGGGCGGCTCAGGAAGAGCAGATCGTACCGGATTCCATGCCCCTGACGCAGATCCTGAGTACGCGTATCGACCGGGTGGAGGCGGAGCGGGCCACGATGACGGCGGTTTTGATGAAATATCTGGACACGGATCTTTTGTGCTACCGGACCGAGAATCCGCCTGAGCTGGCCGCGCGGCAGGCGGAGGTTTGGAATCCGTGGCTGGACTGGTTCACGCGGAGATACGGCCATGCGCTCCAGACCACCATTTCTTTGAGGGCTCTGGCCCAGCCCGCGCCGGCCCACGCGGCGGTTTCCAATCATATGAAATCACAGGGGGATGACGCGTTTACGGTTTTACAGCTTGTCACATCCCTGAGCGGTTCGCTCGTTCTGGGGCTGGCGTTTGCGGAAGGCGCCGCGAGTCCCGACCAAGTGTTCGAGGCCTGCCATGTGGAGGAGGGGTTCAAGGCCGCGATCTACGACGAGGCGCGTTATGGGCCCGATCCCCTGCAGGAGAAGAAGGATCACGCCATGCGCCGGGACCTGGGGGCGGCGGCA
>JAIOYC010000072.1 GCA_021741325.1 Alphaproteobacteria bacterium | reverse complement strand
TGCCCTCTCCCTGAGGGAGAGGGATGCCGAGCCTTGGCCCGCAGGGCTTAGGCGAAGCTGGGTGAGGGGGTAAGACGTCTAAACCTAACCCCTCACCCACTCAGCCAACGGTTTTCTTTCAGAAAAACCGGGCTTCGTTGCCCTCTCCCTTTGGGAGAGGCATAAATTCAACAGCACCCGCTCTTGGGACTGACGGAATCCTCTTCATCATCGTCATGGTCACAGCACCCGCCCTTTTCATGGTCGTGGTGATGCGTGTGCTTCAGGTCGCCGTGGGAATGCTCGTGCGTGTGGGCACAGCCGGGACCGTGCACATGGTCATGATCATGGTCGTGATGGCAGTGCGGCCCGTGAACGTGATGGTGAGGCCCCTCGCCCGCCCCTGCGGGCATGGTGGTGGAGTGCTGGAGCATTTTCTTGATGCGCTTCATCAGGTCGGTCATGGTGAGTTCCTTTTTGCTATCCAAAAATTTTAAACTTTTCCCAGAAAATTCTCAACCGCCTCCCATTTGTCATCCTGAGCGAAACGAAGGATCTAAATTAGTGCGGTATGTTGAGAAAGATCCTTCGCTTCGCTCAGGATGACAGCGACAGAGATCACTCCCACTCAATCGTTCCCGGCGGCTTGCTGGTCACATCATAGACGACCCGGTTGATCCCGCGCACTTCGTTGATGATGCGCGTGGAGACGCGCCCCAAAAACCCGTGATCAAACGGATAGTAATCCGCCGTCATGCCGTCGGTGCTGGTCACGGCGCGCAGGGCGCAGACGAATTCATAGGTCCGCGCGTCGCCCATCACGCCCACAGTGCGCACAGGCAGCAGAACGGCAAAGGCCTGCCAGATCGCGTCATAAAGCCCTGCGGCCTTGATTTCCTCGATATAGATCGCGTCCGCCTTGCGCAGGATGTCCAGCCTCTCGGGTGTGATTTCGCCGGGCATCCGGATGGCCAGGCCGGGGCCGGGAAACGGATGGCGGCGGATGAAGTCCTCGGGCATGCCCAGCGCGCGACCCAGCGCGCGGACCTCGTCCTTGAACAGCTCGCGCAGGGGCTCGACCAGCTTGAGCTTCATGCGCTCGGGCAGGCCCCCGACATTGTGGTGGGATTTGATGGTGACGCTGGGCCCGCCGGTGAAGCTCACCGATTCGATCACGTCGGGATAGAGCGTCCCCTGCGCCAGGAAGTCCGCGCCGCCGATGCTTTTGGCGAGACGGTCGAACACATCGATGAACATGCTGCCGATGAGCTTGCGCTTCATTTCCGGATCGGCGATGCCCTCCAGCCCGCTCAGGAAGGTTTTGGAGGCGTCCTCATGGATCAGCGGAATATTGTAGGCCCCGCGGAACATCTCCACGACCTGTTGGCTTTCGGCCTGGCGCATCATGCCGGTATCGACATAGATGCAGGTGAGCTGATCCCCGATGGCCTCGTGCAGGAGCACCGCCGTCACGGAGGAATCCACCCCGCCCGAGAGGCCGCAAATCACTTTACCCGTGCCGACCTGCGCGCGGATCTTGGCGATGGCTTCCTCCCGGAAGGCCGCCATGGTCCAGTCGCCCGCGCAGCCGCAGACATTGTGGGTGAAATTCTTCAGAAGGTCGCCGCCATGAGGGGTATGGACGACTTCGGGGTGGAACATCAGCCCGTAGAATTTGCGCGTATCGTCCGCGATCACGGCAAAGGGCGCCCCGTCGGAGGAGCCCACGACGCGGAAACCCGAGGGCAGCTCGCTCACGCGGTCACCGTGGCTCATCCAGACCTGCTCATGCGCGCCCTTGTTCCATACACCGTCCAGAAGCGCGTTGCGGTCCATTACATCCACATAGGCCCGGCCGAATTCGCGGGTGTCCTCCCCGGCAATGACCTTGCCGCCCAGCTGCTCGACCATGGTTTGCTGGCCGTAGCAGATCCCCAAGACCGGCAGGCCCAGGTGAAAGACGATATCGGGCGCGCGCGGGCTGCCCTTGTCCATGACGGAGCACGGCCCGCCCGAAAGGATAATGCCCTTGGGGGCGAAGGCCCGGATGCGGGCGTCGGCGGCGTCATTGAAGGGCCAAATTTCGCAATATACGCCGTTTTCGCGCAGCCGCCGCGCGATAAGCTGGGTCACCTGCGACCCGAAATCCAGGATCAGGATGCGGTCATGATGGGGCTGGGATACGGAGGCCGGAGCATTTTTCTGTGTCTGTGTCATGCCCAAGTTTTAAGGGTGAACGCACGCAGACGCAATATTTATTACCATACACAAACGCCGTCATTCCTAAAAATCCTCTCATGGAAAGAATTACTTTGCTTCTTTGCCAATCTTTGCTTCACTCAGGCGATGTCCGGCCCCACCTTCAGTTTCGAATTCTTCCCCCCCAAGACCGACACCGGGGCCCTGCCCCTGTGGGAAACGGCGGCTTCGCTAGCGGCGCTGAGGCCGACCTACATGACCGTGACCTACGGCGCGGGCGGATCGACGCGGGACGGGACGCTTACCACCGTCCGGAAGATGCAGGAAACCGGGGTTCCGGTTGCCGGGCACCTGACCTTCATCAACGCGACGCGATCCGATCTCAGGGCGCTTGCCGCGCAATGGTGGGAGCGCGGAATCCGTCATATCGTGGCTCTGCGCGGGGATATGCCCGATGGTTTGTCATGGCCGCTGGACCCGGACGGGGATTATTTCCAGCACACCAGCGATTTCGTGGAAGCTCTGCGGAGCTGGGGGGATTTTGAGATCAGCGTGGGCGCATACCCGGAAAAGCATCCCGACGCGCCGTCCGCCGACGCGGATATCGAGGCCCTGAAGAAGAAGTGCGACGCGGGGGCGACCCGGGCGATCACGCAGTTTTTCTTCGACAACGCCGTATTTTACGATTTTGTAGATCGCTGCCGCGCGGCCGGGATCACCACGCCGATTTATCCGGGCTTGCTGCCCGTTCATGATTTCGCCCGCATGTGCGGGTTTGCGGCCCGCTGCCGCGCCACCGTGCCCGACGGGCTGGCCAGGAAATTCGCGGGACTGGACAATCCGGAGGATATCCGCAAAACCGCAACGGATATCCTCATCGCGCAGGCGCTGGACCTGGCCGCCAACGGCGTTGAGCATATCCATTTTTATACGCTGAACAAAAGCGATGTCGTGAAGGAGTGCTGCGAGGCGCTGGAGAAAAGGCCTTAAGACAGCGCCCATCCCTTCGCCATTTCGCGAAAGCTCACCACATCCGAAACCACCAAGCCATAGACCGCCAGCCAGATCAGGGTCGATACCGCGGTCGTCATTATAAATTTGTGTTTCAGGCGGGGATCACGGGGCGTGCCGTTTTCATCGCGTTGCAGCCCCCAGGGCAGGACCAGGAAAATGGCCGTCCACCAGATGACGAGAAACATCATGATGCCGGTAAAGACGCTCATTCCTTATCGAACAGCGAAAGATATTCCCCATATCCTTCCTTCTCCAGATCGGCCTTGGGAATAAAGCGGAGGGAGGCGGAATTGATGCAGTAACGCTGGCCGCCCTTATCCTTGGGCCCATCCGGGAAAACATGGCCCAGATGCGCATCGGAGCCGGTGGAACGCACCTCCGTGCGGACCATGCCCATCGCCATGTCGGGCTTGCTCTGAAGCACATGGTCGGTGATGGGGCGGGTAAAGCTGGGCCAGCCTGTTCCGGAATCGTATTTATCCGTGGAGGAAAACAGAGGTTCGCCGGAGACGACATCGACATAAATCCCGTCATCCTTGTTGTCCCAGTATTCATTCTGGAAGGCAGGCTCTGTGCCTCCGTGCTGCGTCACATATTGCTGAATGGTGGTGAGGTTTTTGGTGTTGTCGGCCACGGGCTCCTCCTGCGCGAATGAACTCACGGCGCACAGGCACAAGACCAGCGCGCCGGATAAACCATAGAGAGATCGTTTCATAATGATAGCCTTTCCCCTTTCCCCTTTCCCTATGAACATAGGCTAAATCAGGGGAAAGGAAAGCGCGGGCGGGAATCTACCGCCTACTCCATAAACCAGCCATCAACCCAATCCATGGGTAAGAACACCCCGGGCTGTTCATCAGGATGGTTCTGATTGTCGGTAATTTCGACACCCTCATCCGGGCGGCTATCGGATTTTTCAGCTTCTTCCTGCTGATCTGGTCCAGGAAACGCGTTCGACAATACGAGATTTTTCATGGGCATGACCTTCAGGAATTCACCAAGTTATTCTGAGTCGAGCCTATTTTTTGCTCCAACAACTTCGCATCGTCATCACTAAGGACGGAAAATTGACGAGATTTCGAAACGCCGTCATCTTCAGGATTTCCTGCAGGCTGGGAAAAATCAAAAAACCCGCCCCCTTTTAATTTCCCTGCAGATTTCTGAAAATCATTTCTGATCGAATCTTCAATTTCATAAATTGTCGTCATATTTTTCTCCTTGGCTAAAATTTGTATATTTTTAATATTATTTTTCAGAACGATGCAAGTTTTTTATACAAATCGCTCCGTCTTCTGATAAAAAACCTCCATGAGCCTCTCTCTGACCCTCCCCCGCTGGTACGATCTGCACGCGCATTTCCGGCAGGGCGATATGATGCCCTCCCTTATAAAAGACCATCTCTCCATGGGCTGCGCGGGGATTTTGGCCATGCCCAACACAAAGCCTCCCGTAGGGAAAATTTTCAAGGCCGATTCCCTGCCCTATTGGAGCATCGAGGAGTACCGCGACATGCTGCTGGCGGCAGGCGGCGACGCGTTTGATAAAATCATCGTGCCGCTCTACCTGACGAAGGACACCACCCCCGCCATGATCAAAGCGGGCGCGAAGGCGGGTATTCTGGAAGCCTGCAAATATTACCCGCCGCACGGCACGACCGGCGCGGAGTTCGGGTATCCGTTCGAGAAATTCATTGAAAACGGGGTGTTCGCGGCCATGCGCGATCATGGAATTATTTTATGCGTCCATGGCGAGGAGCATGCCCTGCCGCCCGAGACCTATTTCGCGCGGGGAACCAACGCGGAGGAGATTTTCTACACCGAGCGCCTGCCCCGCGCGGTGGAGTCGTTTCCTGACCTGAAGATCGTGGGCGAGCATGTCACCACGAAAATCGCGGTCGATTTTATCCAAAGCGCCCCCGCCACCGTGGCGGCCAGCGTCACGCCACAGCATCTTCTCTATACGGTCGGGCATCTGCTGCAGGGCTTGAAATATCATCTCTACTGCCTGCCCCTGCTGAAGTTCAAGGAAGACCGGGCGGCGCTGCGCGCGGCGGTGATCGATCCGGACAACGTGAAATTCTTCGCCGGCACCGACAGCGCGCCGCACGCCCAGAAAGTCACGGAATGCGGCTGCGCAGCGGGATGTTATACGGGGGGAATCGCCCCGCAGCTTTATGCGCAGGCCTTTGAAGAGGCGGGAATAGAATTGAAAAACGCCGCTGGCGTAGCGGCGTTCAGGAAATTTCTCTGTGAGATCGGACCGGAGTTTTATAGAATTAAAAGTCCAACAGGAACATTTACATTCCTAAAAAATAGCACTTCCGCCAACCCTTTAACTTTAGCCTATAGGGAATAATTCAAGCGGACTTCCCACTTTGCCAATGGCACCAGTTACACCGTCGCGGAAAGAACGTTCCCCACTTTGCCAACGGCGCCGGTTACACCGTCCACCATCATTCCTGAAACTTTACCAAAGGCGCCAATAGGACCGAACGCGACATACAACGCAACACCAATCCCTGCATAATTAAAAATTTTCGCCATGAACACATCCTCCGTTTTTTATTGTTTACGCACTTTTTATAATGACCGAGACTTCTTTATAACAGACTTTCAATAACTTTGCAAATTTTATGATGGGCCGCTGCCGGGTAACACAGTATCCACTGCCCATTCAAGGATATTGCCCGCCCCATCGACGACGCTGCCGGGATCATTGAAGACCGCCGCGTAAAATCCCTTGCACATCGCGACAATACCCGCGCTGGGGTCCACCAGAGAGGCCGACCAGAATATAAAGGCCGGGAAAAGCCAACCGTCGAAGGTCATAACCTTGGCGACGCCATCGCTGGCTTTCTTGAACGCTGCTAACATCGACACACCCCTGCGCTTGTTATTCGCTTTTATGAATTGCCCTCACTGTACCATAATTTGGATAATTTTCAAAATTTTTGGGGCAAGATCTAAGTATTCTCATTAATTTCAAACTGTTATCTCCATCGTCATTGCGAGCCCGCGCAGCGGGCGCGGCAATCTATGAGTCCCCAAGCGCTGATATGGATTGCTTCGCCTTCGGCTCGCAATGACGGGATGTGGAGTTAAGCCGCCGCGCTTTTCTTTCGCCGCTTCTCCAAAAGCGGTTTCAGGAACGCCCCTGTGTAGCTCTCCGGCACCGCGCAGATATCCTCCGGCGTGCCCGTGGCGATGACCCGCCCGCCCTTGTGGCCGCCTTCGGGGCCGATATCGATGATGTGGTCCGCCGTCTTGATGACGTCCAGATTATGCTCGATCACCACCACGCTGTTGCCCTGATCGACCAGCGCGTGCAGAACCTCCAGCAGCTTCCTCACATCCTCGAAATGAAGCCCCGTGGTGGGCTCGTCCAGGATATAAAGCGTCTTGCCCGTGGAGCGCCGCGCGAGCTCCTTGGAGAGCTTGACGCGCTGCGCCTCGCCGCCCGAGAGCGTCGTGGCCTGCTGCCCGACATGGATATAGCCAAGCCCAACGCTCTCCAGCGTCTGCAGCTTGTCGCGAATCGAGGGCACGGCCTTGAAAAACTCAGCCCCCTCCTCCACCGTCATGGCCAGGACGTCCGCGATGGATTTGCCCTTGTATCTCACTTCCAGCGTTTCACGGTTGTAGCGCGCGCCGTCGCAGGTGTCGCAGGTCACATAGACATCAGGCAGGAAGTGCATCTCGATCTTGATGACCCCGTCCCCCTGGCACGACTCGCAACGCCCGCCCTTCACATTGAAAGAAAACCGGCCCGCCTTGTAGCCCCGCGCCTTGGCCTCGGGCAGCCCGGCGAACCATTCCCGGATCGGGCCGAACGCGCCCGTGTATGTTGCGGGGTTGGAACGGGGCGTGCGCCCGATGGGCGACTGGTCGATATCGATGATCTTGTCGATGAATTCCAGCCCCTTGATCTCCTTATAAGGCAGCGGATTCTCCCGGGTACCCATCAGCGCCTTGTGCGCCGCGCGGTAAAGCGTGTCGATCGTGAAGGTCGATTTTCCCGATCCTGATACGCCCGTTACGCAGGTAAACGCACCCAGCGGAATGGAGGCGCTGATATTCTTGAGGTTGTTCCCGCTGGCCCCGATGACCTGAATGGATTGTTTCTTTTTGCCCGCGCGGCGCTGCACGGGGACCGGGATTTCCCGAACTCCGGTCAGATACTGCGCCGTGAGGCTGTCCTTGCTTTTGAGAATATCCGCCAGCGTTCCTTCCGCGACGATTTGGCCCCCGTGCACGCCCGCCTGAGGCCCCATGTCGATCACGTGGTCGGCGGCGCGGATGGCGTCTTCGTCGTGTTCGACCACCAAAACCGTGTTACCCAGATCGCGGAGCCTTTTCAGGGTTTCCAGCAAACGGTTGTTGTCCCGCTGATGCAGCCCGATGCTCGGCTCGTCCAGAACATACAGAACCCCCGTCAGGCCCGATCCGATCTGTGAGGCGAGCCGGATGCGCTGGCTCTCCCCGCCCGAGAGAGTCCCCGCCATGCGCGAGAGTGTCAGATAATCCAGCCCCACATTCAAAAGAAACGTCAGGCGCTCGTTGATTTCCTTCAGGATGCGCGCCGCGATCTGTTGTTTCTGGGTGCTCAGGGAATCGGACAACTTTCCAAACCACGCCAGCGAAGCCTCAATGCTCATCTCCGTGACCTGGGAAATATCCAGCCCCGCGACCTTCACCGCCAGCGCCTCGGGCTTGAGCCTTTTGCCCTCGCATGATTCACAGGGGGAGCTGCGTTGGTATTCCTCCAGCTTTTCCATCTGGGAATTGCTCTCGGTCTCCAAAATGCGGCGCTCCAGATTGGGAATGACCCCCTCAAAGGGCTTGCTGCTTTTCCATGTGCTTTCGCTCTTGCTCTGATAGACGGTTTTGATCGGCGTGCTGCCAGAGCCCTGCAGGATAATATCCTGATGCTCCTTTTTCATTTTCGACCACGGCACGTCGACCCTGAATCCGTAATGCTCCGCCACGGCCTCCATCGCCTGAAGATAAAAAGGCGCGAACCCCCCATTCCACGGCGCGATGGCCCCCGCGGCGATGCTTTTGGATACGTCCGGCACCACCAGATCCGGGTCGATCGTGCGCCGCACACCCAGCCCGTCGCAGGACGGGCACGCCCCGTGCGGGTTGTTGAAGGAAAACAGGCGCGGCTCGATCTCGGGGATGGTAAAGCCCGACACCGGGCAGGCGAATTTCTCCGAAAATAGGGTCTGCTCGCCCGTATCCGCGTTCTCCGCGATCATTAGGCCGTCCGCGAGGCGCAGCGCGGTTTCCACGGAATCCGCCAGCCTGTTGCCCAGATCGTCGCGCACGACGATGCGGTCCACGACAACTTCGATATCGTGCTTCAGTTTTTTGTCCAGTTCGGGAATCTCGTCGATCTCATAGAGCGTGCCGTCCACCTTCACGCGCTGAAAACCCTTGGCGCGCAAATCCTTGAATTCCTTCCGGTACTCGCCCTTGCGCCCGCGCACGATGGGGGCTAGCAGATAGAGCTTCACCCCCTCGCCCATGGCGACAATGCGATTCACGATCTCGCTGGCGTTCTGGCTCTCGATGGGTTTACCCGTGGCGGGCGAATAGGGCACACCGACCCGCGCCCAGAGGAGGCGCATGTAGTCGTAGATCTCCGTGATGGTCCCCACGGTGGAACGCGGATTTTTGCTCGTGGTCTTTTGCTCGATCGAAATGGCCGGGGAAAGCCCCTCGATGGAATCCACATCGGGCTTTTGCATCAGTTCCAGAAACAGGCGCGCATAGGCCGAGAGGCTCTCGACATAGCGCCGCTGCCCTTCCGCATAGATCGTATCAAACGCCAGCGAGGATTTCCCCGATCCCGATAGCCCCGTGATGACGGTCAGGGAATC
>JAIOYC010000071.1 GCA_021741325.1 Alphaproteobacteria bacterium | reverse complement strand
AAGCTCAAAGGCGTGGCGGATAAAATATTTTGGGTTACCGGAGAATCTTCGTGCGGACAAAAAGTTGAAGTATATGGACCGGGGGGGCACCGGGATGTAGATCCCGCTATTCTTGTAGCCACAGGCAAGACCACAAAAAATACGGATGTGTACGCGGGCACTCCCCAGATCGCATCCTGACCGGATCTCTGCGTGTCTTTTATTCTCGTATATATGACGGCCTCTTCCCCGGAAGAGGCCGAATTCATTTCAGGGGCTTTGCTGGAAAAAAATCTGGTGGCCTGCGCGAATATTTTCCCCGCGCACAAGGCAGTGTTCCGCTGGAACGGGGCGCTGCAAACCGCTCAGGAAACCGCCGTTTTCTTCAAGACCCGCGCAGAGCTTTTTCCGGCGCTCGAAGCCGAAATCCGCCGGATTCACAGCTATGAGTGCCCCTGCATTGTGGCCCTGCCCATCGAGACGGGCCATGCGCCGTTCCTGGAGTGGGTCGCGGCGGAGACGCAAAAAGCGGATGTGGTTTTATGATACCTCATTCCTAATCGACTGCGATTCCTCCATTTTTTTATTGACAGCCTGTGCTTTCTCCCGCATAAAGAGCGCGTTTTCACCAAACGAAGGTCTATAAACATGAGCACATATTCGGCAAAACCGAGCGAAATCGAGAAGAAGTGGATTCTCGTCGACGCGGAAGGGGTCGTCCTGGGACGCCTCGCTTCTCTCGTGGCCCTGCGGCTGCGCGGCAAGCACAAGCCCACATTCACGCCTCACATGGATTGCGGCGACAACGTGATCGTCATCAATGCGGAAAAAATCCACCTGACCGGCAAGAAGCGTCAGGATGATATTTTCTACTGGCACACGGGTTATCCCGGCGGGATCAAGGGCCGCAGCAAGGGCCAGATTCTCGATGGCAAGTATCCCGAGCGCGTGGTTGAAAAGGCCGTGGAGCGCATGCTTCCCCGTGGTCCTTTGGGCCGTCAGGTGTTTGGAAATCTGCGCGTTTATCCCGGCGCGGAGCACCCGCACGAGGCTCAAAAGCCCGAAGTGCTGGATATCGCTTCGATGAATGAAAAGAACAAACGATAGAAAGACAAAATCCATGGCCGATGAAGACAAACAAGACAAAAAACCCAAAGCCAAAACCTCCGCCAAGGCGGAATCCAAGCCGGTTAAGACGGACGTGAAGAAGGTTCGGGGCAAAAGCGCGACCGCGATGAAGGATCTCAGGGATCTGGCCCAGACTCCGCAGGAAGATTCTGTGGAGATCGCGAAGGCGGCGGCCTCCAAGGCCAAGGCTCAGGAGCCTTCCGTGCCCGGCAAGCGCGAACCGAAAATCGATTCTTTCGGGCGTTCTTACGGAACAGGCCGCCGGAAGGACGCCGTTGCGCGCGTCTGGCTGAAGCAGGGAACCGGCAAGGTAACCGTGAATGGCCGTGATCAGGGCATTTATTTCGGACGGAACACGCACCGCCTGATTTTGAATCAGCCTTTTCTGATCGTAAATCGCGTGGGTCATTTCGATGTCATCTGCACCGTCAAGGGCGGCGGACTTTCGGGTCAGGCCGGCGCAGTGCGCCACGGTCTTTCGCGGGCTCTGGAGAATTTTGATCCTGAAATGCGCCCGGCGCTGAAAAAGGCCGGAATGCTCACCCGCGACGCGCGGATCGTGGAGCGGAAAAAAGTCGGCAAGCACAAGGCCCGCCGGACGAAGCAGTGGGCGAAGCGCTAATCCATTCACATTTTTGCTTGTGTATATCGTATCTTTCTGTCCCCGGCTTTCGCCGGGGCTGACGGCTATACAATCCGGTCCTCGCGTACGTTGAGTACGCTCCGGGCCGGTTCTCGAAAGCCACCGATATCCCCCGCGCATAAATGTGAATGCTCATCTCGACAATTAAAAAGCGCCCCACGGGGCGCGTTTTTCTCAGGAGAATGTCTGTATCCGGGTCTAAAATCCCAGGACTCCGGGCTTGCTGGCGGGAGCCGGGGCAGGAGCCAGAGCGAGTTCTTTTTCGCCGCCGCCGCCGAAAAGATTGTTGCAGGCGTCGGTCAGAGAGAATTTTCCGTCAGGAACACCATCTACGAAATCTCCAATAGTGGTAAGAAGATTGCCAATGAAATCCCCTCCGCCTGATTTTCCGTTAAAAAGATCCAAAATACTATCCATGACTACCCTCTCTTGTAAGTAATTTAATTTCGTTAAAATCAAATTAACACAATTAAATTATAAAATACAAGTATTTTTTAAAATATTATTCACTTTTTTAGAAAAGATCTTCCCGGAGCATTGAGACGTCCTTCCCTCCCCGCTTTCCCGGGGAAGACCAAGGAGAGGGATCTGTACAGGCGCGACCGTTTTGCGTAGACATGCATGGAAGGCGCCTGTTCTCGGGGCGGGAAGGACAACGGCATGAAAATCATCACCTGGAACATCAATTCCGTGCGGCTGCGGATCGGCAGCGTTTTGCGGCTCATCGAAGAGCAAGAACCCGATATTCTCTGCCTGCAGGAGACCAAGACGCCCGACGAGCATTTTCCTCTCCAACCCCTGCGGGACGCCGGGATGGCGCATATCCACATTCACGGCATGAAATCCTATAACGGGGTGGCGATCCTTTCCCGCCATCCCTTTGAATCCTCTGAGATTCATCATCGCTGCGGAAAGGAGGATTGCCGTCACATCGCGGCCCGTTTTGGTGCATTTGAAGTTCATAATCTTTACATTCCCGCCGGCGGGGATGAGCCCGATGCGGCGGTGAATGAAAAATTCCGGCACAAGCTGGCCTTCGTGGAGGAAATGACGGATTGGTTCGCGGCCCGTTACACGCCGGCAGATCGCCTCATCGCCCTGGGAGATTTCAACATCGCGCCGCTGGAGCATGATGTATGGTCCCACAAGCAGCTTGTGAATGTAGTGTCCCACACGCAAGCGGAAGTCGAGCGCCTGAACGCGATGCAGGGATCGCTAGGATGGGTTGATGCCACGCGGCATTTCATTCCGGCGGATGAAAAGGCGTATACTTGGTGGTCCTACCGCAATCACGACTGGCGGAAATCCAACCGGGGGCGGCGGCTGGATCATATCTGGGTTACGCCCCCGCTGGGGCCTCTTTTGAAATCACAGGAAATCCTTGCCGATGTACGCGACTGGGATAAGCCCTCGGATCATGTGCCCGTTCTGGCGGAGCTGGACGTATAGTTATTTTTCGGTTTTGCCGGCCGCCACGATGTCCGTGTAGTCCGCGTATTGTGCGATAACCGCCCAGGAATCTCCCTGAATTTCGGCCAGGGGATAGGCCATATTCAGGTACTGCCCCTGCCAGGCCATCAGCTTGGTGACGGACTTCACCGTGTTGGCGTATTGCAGGACCTCGCCCCGGTTTTCCCCGGCGGTGATGATGGAGCTGTCTTCTCGGCTATAGCCGAACAGCCACACATCGGCCGGTTTTTCCAGGCGCAGCGCGGGCAGGGTGATGTTCAGTACCCCTTCACCAACCCAAAGCTGGATCGGTTGGATGGCTTTGAGGGACTGCCCCATCGCGATCCCCGCACGCACGGCGGAATCCTTATTTCCGGCCAAACCGAATTTTCCGTTGATGATCATCTGCGGCGTGTACAGGCTGGGCAGATCGAGAGAGCTGAAATACTCGCTCTGCCGCGCATCGCAGAAAGGCTTTGAGAATTCATCCTTCCATGTCGTGTTGTCGAAATAGGTGACGTGACAGCTCAACGTGATGAGCTGCGGATCCTTTTCAGAGACAATCCGGGTCAGTATGCGGTCAGCGGCGGGGCAGGCGGAGCATCCCTGCGTCGTGAAGAGTTCAACCACGGTGGGGCCGTTTCCGGCCTGCGCAACGGACGTCAGCGAAAAGCCGACGAGAATTATAAGAGCTGTTTTCAAAAATTTTGAGATCATCCGGCTTTTTCCCCTGTGGCGTTATATTCATTGTACCAGACGATGAACTTTTTGATTCCTTCGGCCAGCGTCGTGGAGGGCTTGAATCCGGTATCCCGCTCCAGATCGGCCGTGTCGGCATAGGTGGCATGGACATCGCCCGGCTGCATAGGCAGAAGGGTTTTGATCGCTTCGCGTCCGGTTTCCTTTTCCAGCAGCGCGATGAGGTCCATGAGTTTTTCGGGGCGGTTGTTGCCGATATTATAGAGTTGATAGGGCGGCGGACCGGCGGGCATCCGCTCCAGAAGATTTTCAATGCCCGTGATGACGTCGTCGATATAGGTGAAATCCCGCTGCATGTCGCCGTGGTTGTAGATCTCTATGGGGCGTCCCTCCATAATGGCCTTCGCAAAGCCATAGACGGCCATGTCGGGCCGCCCCCAGGGGCCGTACACCGTAAAGAACCGCAGGCCTGTGCAGGGCAGGGCATAGAGATGGGCGTAGGAATGAGCCATAAGCTCATTGGCCTTTTTCGTGGCCGCGTAGAGGCTGATGGGGTGATCGACGTTATCGCTCACGGAAAAGGGAAGTTTCGTATTCGCGCCGTAGACGGAGGAGGATGAGGCGAAAATCAGGTGCTTGACGGCGGTGTGCCGGCATCCTTCCAGAACGTTCACAAATCCCTGAAGGTTGCTGTCCACATAGGCATGAGGATGATCGATCGAATAGCGCACGCCCGCCTGCGCGGCGAGGTGCACAACGATGTCGGGCTTCCAGCGTGCAAACAGATCCTCCATCGCCGCGCGGTCGGCCAGGTCGGCCTTCTCGAAGGTAAAATTCGCGAAGGGGGCCAGCTCCGCGAGGCGCGCCTCTTTCAGGGAGACATCGTAGTAATCATTCAGATTGTCGAATCCGAAGACTTCGTGCCCCCCCATGCACAAGCGCCGGACCGTATGAAACCCGATAAACCCCGCCGCGCCTGTGACCAGTATTTTTGCCATGCGCCATCCTAGCGAAGCGCGCGGTCTTTGCAAGATTTCAAAGCGCGGGAGAGCGGGCGAAATCGACGAGCTTTTGGCGCTGCTCACCGTTTTCATCCGTGGGATAATTTTTCGCGGTAGCTTCTACGACGGTTCCCACTTCCCAGAATTCAGCCGATTCAATTCCGTAAGGATTATGGGAGACAAGACATATGTTATTTCGTAAAATTCCGGTGCGTTTTTCCAGCTCTTGCACTAAGGGATTATCCATAGAATAAATCTCTGCTGCGGATTTGAAGACTACCTGGCACTGACCGGATTCAAAATGTTCTTCCCCGAAGAAATTTTTAAGAGATTTCTCTTCTTCTCGGGGAACAGGGTGCGGGCGGCCGGTACGCAGCAGGAATGTCACGCCTATATTTTCATGAGGAAGAACCTCGGTTTTTAGGGTGCTGGCAATTCCGAAAAGATCGGGGGTGTTTTGTTTGTTGTCCTCAAAATCAGGATGCCGGGTATCTACATATGACAGACCCCTTGGTTCAAAAGAATCTTCGGCCACGAGCACCAGTTTGTTGATGGTCATTATGTTTCTCCTGTATGTGCAGTATGGGTATAATTATAAGAAAATCAGAGTATTGTCAATTTTATGGTGAATGAGCGGCCCGGCGCAGCCGGTCGTTGATGGCCACGCCCAGCCCGGTCTCGGGGATGCTCATCACGGCGATGGCTTTATGCTCGGGGCGGTCGAGATGTTTGAGCATCGCAAAGAGGTTCGCCGCCGCTTCGTGAAGGTCGCCCGATTCACTTAGATTGCGGATCATGCGGCCGGGCAGGGATGAGGCCGCCCCGCCGCCGCGTATGCCCATGAATCGGATGGGGCCAAAAGCCAGCAGCGCTTCGCCGGGTTCCAGGTCAATGGCGTTCAGGCGCAGGCGCGTTTCCGGTGCATAGTGCTTCAAAAGCTGGCCGGGGGACTTGATGATTCCGCTGCCTTCTCCGGCGAGAACATCCACATTCAGCGCTTCGGAGAGCTCCTCGGTGGTCACCGCGCCGGGGCGCAGGATCACAGGGCGACCGACGGAAAGATCCAGCACCGTAGATTCCAGGCCGACAGGGCAGGCGCCGGCGGCCAGGATCATGTCGACGCGATCATCGAGGCTGTCAGCCACATGCGCCGGGGTTGTGGGGCTGAGTTTCCCGGACGCATTCGCACTGGGTGCGACCAGGGGAATTCCGGACTCCTTCAAAAGCGCTTGCGCGACGGGGTGCAAAGGCACACGGACCGCCAGCGTGTCCAGCCCCGCCGCCGCAAGATCCGAAACGGAGGATTTCTTGCGCCGGGGCAGGATAAGCGTCAAGGGGCCAGGCCAGAATTTATCGGCCAGAATTTGTGCGTCTTCATTCATATGCACATGAAGGGCGGCATCCCGGGCGGAGGGCACATGCACGATCAGCGGATTGAAGGCGGGGCGGCCCTTGGCCTCATAGACACGCGCCACGGCCTGCCCGTCCAGGGCGTTCGCCCCCAGGCCATAGACGGTTTCGGTGGGAAACGCGACCAGCCCGCCGCGTTTCAGGATCGCGGCGGCTTCGGCGATATGTTCCGGCGTGGCGGCAACAAGGCGGGTCATGACCGATAGAAGCCATCTCCGTTTTGAAAATGCAAGAGTCGCCTTTTCCCGTAAGGAAGAATTTTGAGTCTAAGGCGTTTTTCCGGAAATTTAATGATGCTCTGCAAAAACATTTTTGATACACTGATTTTCAACGCTTTCTTTCCTTCTTCTCCTTCTCCGCCATGACCCGACGCGACATCCTGATAGCCCCTTCGATTCTTTCATCCGATTTTTCGCGGCTGGGCGAGGAGGTCCGCGCCATCGACGCCGCCGGGGCCGATTATATTCATATCGATGTGATGGACGGCCATTTCGTGCCCAACCTGACCTTCGGCGCGCCTGTGGTGCGCCATATCCGGCCGCATTCCCGAAAGATCTTCGACGTGCACCTGATGATTTCGCCGGTGGACGCGCTGATCGCCGATTTTGCGGGTGCGGGTGCGGACATCATCACCGCGCATGTGGAGGCCGGACCCCATATCCACCGTACCCTTCAGGCCATCAAGGCCCACGGGGTGAAGGCGGGCATCGCCTTCAATCCCGGAACGCCCATCGACGCGCTGGCCCATGTCATCGGCCTGGTCGATCTGGTGCTTGTGATGACGGTCAATCCAGGCTTCGGCGGGCAAAGTTTCATTCCCTTGTTTGACAAGATCAAGGCGGCGCGCGCGATGATTGACGCGCAAAATCACCCTGTCCGGCTGGAAGTCGATGGCGGAATCAACGCCCAAACCGCGCGGCAGGCCGTGGCAGCGGGGGCTGACACTCTGGTGGCGGGCACCGCCGTGTTCACCGGAGATCCCGCGCATTATGCCGCGAACATCGCCGCGCTGAGGGGATAGCCGTGATGACGCAGGTGCTGCTCACCCAGATTCGCAGATGCATACATCGGGCTTCAGCCCTTTTGCCCTGGACCCTTGAAGGGGGAAATATTCCGGACCGGCTTTTGGTGCGGCCCGTGGACCCGTGGCCCGGCGATTCCGAGGCCGGGCGCATTTTTTGTGGCGAAGAGACAGGATTTTTATGGGAGGCGAATTCTCCGGGCTGCGAGTATCTTCAGGGGTTTTCATGGTTGCGGGATTTGCGGGCCCTGGGGACTCCGGAGGCCAGGCGCTTCGCGCAAGAAGGCGTCGAAAGCTGGATCCGCCATCATCCCCGGCCCCGTGGCGTGGCATGGCGGGCCGATCTGACGGGCCAGCGGATTGCGCTATGGGTCTCTCTATACGATCTTTTCGAACCTCCGGCGGAGGATGAGCTTCACGGACTGTTTTTTGCGTCCCTCTACCGGCAGGCCCAGCACCTCTCTCGTGTTTTACCGGGCGAGACTTACGGGATTGCGCTTCTGCATGCTATTCAGGGATTGCTCTATGCGGGTTTGGTTCTGGAAGGGGGCGAGGCATGGATCGAGCAGGCCCTCGGTCTATTGAAAAAAGAACTGGACCTGCAGATCCTCAAGGACGGGGCCCATATTTCCCGCTCGCCCGCAAAGCTTCTGGAAGCGCTGCAGATCCTGACCGATATGCGCACGGCTTTGGGAATTGCGGCCTATCCTCTGCCCAGCTTTATTCAGTACGGCATTGATCGTATTGGTCCGGCGCTGCGATTTTTCCGCACCATGGACGGGCATTTTTCACTCGTGAACGGCGCGCAGGAAGGAAGCAAGACGCTCATCGATCTTATCCTGGCCCAGTCGGGAGCCGCGGGGAAAGCGCCGAGAAGCCTGCCCTGCGCCGGCTATGAGCGGGCCACGCTGGGCCGCACGCATCTTATGTTCGATAGCGGCGCGCCGCCGCCCTTTCCCCACGACGATTCGGCGCATGCCGCGCCCTTGTCGTTTGAGCTTGGCTACGGCAAGGACCGGATTTTCACCGGATGCGGGGCCCATTCATCCTCAGGCGAATGGCAGGGGGCCTTGCGTGCCACGGCGGCGCACTGCACCGGCATTCTGGATCATCGGAATGCCTGTGAAACGGGCGCGTCCGGTCATTTTCGCCGCCGGGCCAAAATCACGGAAGCTCGCCGGGAGAACACCAAGGACGCCGTTTTACTCGAAGCCTCCCATGACGGGTATGTTCCGCTGAATGGTTTTACGCACCGGCGGCGGCTCTATCTCAGCGAGGAGGGGCATAGCCTTAAGGGTGAGGATCGTTTTTCCGCCGATGCTCCACCCGCCCACACCCTGGAGGCCGCGATCCGTTTCCATGTTCATCCGCGGGTCATGGTGTCATTAATCCGCGATGGTGCCGAGGTTCTGTTGCGTCTGCCGGGTGGCGCAGGATGGCGCTTCTTCGCATCCGCAGGTGTTCTAGCGGTGGAGGATAGTGTCTATCTGGGGCAGGGAACAACGCCGCGCCGCACGAAGCAGATCGTTATCCATGGGCGGATTTCCGCGAAAGATGCTCTTATCAAATGGGCTTTGCAGCGGGAAGGGTGATCTTTATTGACAGGTGCCTATTTTTTTATGTATAAAACTATCCATGCTCAAAGATTATTTCGAAGATGCAAACGATGTAGCGTTCCTGGAACGGGCGCTCAAGGAGCCGGTCCCAAAAGGTATTACCTTAATTTTTAGTGCTCCGGATCAATATGC
>JAIOYC010000070.1 GCA_021741325.1 Alphaproteobacteria bacterium | reverse complement strand
GAAGCGGTCTCGATTGCGGCGCGCCAAAGATTCCGGCCTATTCTCATGACCTCCATGGCCTTTATGCTCGGAGTTACGCCCCTGGCGCTGGCAACGGGCGCGGGCGCCGCAAGCCAGAACGCAATCGGGATCGCGGTCATGGGCGGGATGCTGGCTGCAACCTTCCTTGCTATCTTCTTCGTGCCGATGTTTTACGTGACTGTGGAGAGACTCTTTCACAAAGAAAAACCGAAAATCAAGGGCGCCCCATGAAAAGACTGATTCTTACAGTTTTCCTTTTGGGTGGATCGCTTTCAGGTTGCTCTATGATTCCGACCCATGAACAGCCGGACCTTCCCGTGGCCAAAAGCTGGAATGAGGTTCCGGGCTATAATCCCCCGGAAATGCCGCCCGTAAGCGCCTCTATAAAATGGGAGGCGTTTTTCAATGATCCCGCCCTGGGGCAAGTCATCCGGACGGCTTTAAACAATAACAAAGATTTGAGAATCGCGGCCCTGAATATAGAAGAGGCCCGGGCTCTATACCGCATTGAGCGGGCGGATTTGTTTCCCTCCGTGAATGGAGCGGCGGGCGCGAATTATCAAAGAATCTCGGATGAAAGCAGCATAACCGGGCAGGGTGAAAGCAGTGAGGTTTATACAACCAATCTCGGATTGGCACGGTATGAGCTCGACTTTTTCGGACGCATTCGCAGTCAAAGCGAATCGGCGTTAAACGAATACCTGGCCACGCAAGAAGCGAAGGATGTTGTTCAAAATGCTTTGGTTGCGGAGACCGCCAATGCTTATTTACAGCTTCTGGCCGATCAGAAGCTTCTGAGCCTGACCCAACAAACAATCGATGCGCAGCAACGCACATATGACCTCCTTCTGCAGAGCCTGAACAGCGGCATCAGCACCGCCCAAGACGTCGCGCGCGCGCAAACAGCCGTCGAAACGGCGCGCGTCAATCTCCATCAGTATCGCCGTTTCGTGGAGCAGGACAAGAATGCGCTCATGCTTTTGATGGGCGTTCCTCATGATGAATCCCTGATCCCCGTGGTCTCGCTGAACGATATAAGGCTCCCGGAGAATTTGGCTTCGGGACTGCCGTCCGAGTCCTTGCTGGCGCGCCCGGATGTCCGGAAAGCAGAGTATGATTTGCGGGCCCGCAATGCCGATATCGGCGCCGCCCGCGCGGCTTTTTTCCCGAGCATTACCCTGACAGGCTCTTACGGGTTGGCCAGCCAGGGGCTTTCGAGCCTCTTTACCAGCGGTGCCGCGGGGGCGTGGTCGTTTTTGCCGCAAATCACAGTGCCTATTTTCGAGGGAGGCAGAAACAAGGCGAATCTTGATCTCGCGGAAATCCGTAAAGAAAAAGCCGTTGTTATGTACGAGCAAGTCATCCAGAGCGCCTTTCGTGAAGTGTCCGATGAATTAGCGGCCCGTGTTACTCTGACAGAGCAGTTGCTCGCCCAGAAGCGCCTGGTGGCGGCGGCCCAAAAAGTCTACGACGTTTCAGAGGCCCGGTATAAATCCGGTATCGACAGCTTTTTAAGCGTCCTGGATGCGCAGCGCGAGCTTTACGCCTTTCAGCAAAATGAAATCGCAATCGAGCGTCAACGGCTCTCAAACCTTGTAAATCTTTATAAGGTTTTGGGAGGAGGCATTTGATAAAATCTTATTCGATAGGCATCGGCCATAGCGGTGTTTGTTTTCTTCTCCTATAATAGTATATCCATCTGAAAGAAATCTAACAAAGGAGCTTCCCATGCGTCGTTTCGCTCTGTTTCTATCCCTCGCGCTTATTGTTTCCCGCCCGGTTTTTGCACAGATCGAGGTTTATGATTTCGATAAACCGCATACCCAAATTATGTTCTTTGTCGATCATTTAGGATTTTCCCGTCCTGAGGGCGAATTTCTGGATTTCGACGGATCATTTACCTTTGATCGAGGCGAGCCCGCCAAGTCTCATGTTGAGATTGCGATCAAGACCGCAAGTATCCAGATGGATGACGAGGCCTGGAATAAGCATATGATGAACGCTGATTTCTTTAACGTGGAAAAATTTCCTGAAATGACCTTCCGCAGCACAGCGATAGAGGTCACGGGAGAAAGCACCGCGAACATCACCGGTGATCTGACTATTCTGGGGATCACCAAGCCTGTTGTATTGGCCGTTACGCACAATAAATCCGGAAAATTTCCGTTCGGAGACCGCTATGTGGCCGGATTTTCAGGGCGCACGACGATCAAGCGGTCCGATTTCGGGATGGTCTACGGCCTTCCCGGTGTGGGCGACGAAGTGGAAATCCGGCTTGAAGTGGAAGGCGTACGGAATGATGAAGGCGGCACGGGCAATCCCTGATCGACATGTATAAGGACAGGCCTGCCCTCTACGGAGCTGTCGCAAAATCCTTTCACTGGATCATGACGATCCTTGTATTGCTTCTGTTGTCCGCGGGCTTTTTTATGACGAGGCTGGAGCCTGGCCCGGATATGCTGAGGATCTACGGGCTTCATAAATCTTTCGGCCTTTTGGTGCTTTGGCTCGCCGTTTTTCGGATTCTTTGGCGCCTCTCTCACCCGCCACCCGAAGCGTTGGAGGCCCATGGCCCATGGGAGCGCAGATTGGCGAAGGGCACGCATATCCTCCTGTATGCCGCGTTCTTTCTCATGCCGCTCTCGGGCTGGCTGATGTCTTCGGCCGGAGGATTTCCGGCTGGATTTTTCGGCTTGTTTCAAATGCCCGCGATTATTCCCAAGGACAGATTTATCTTTGATCTTTTGAGAGAGACCCACGAGATTGTCGCCTTTATGCTGCTGGCCTTGATCGGACTTCATATGGCAGGCGCATTCAAACATCATTTTTTGGATCGTGACGCGACGCTCCAGCGCATGACGAGTGTGCGGCTGGGTATTGCAGGCGGCTTTGTGCTGGCGTTTCTGGCCGGATCTTTTTGGCTTCTCCCTGTGACGATGTTGATACCAGGAAATGTAGAGGAAACTGCGGGAGTGGAAATCGTTCAGGGTTCTCCTGAAGTTGTTCTCCCGTCTGAAAATAAATCTGCGTGGGTTATACGGCCCGCCGAAAGCTATATTCGCTTTGAAGCGCTTCAATACGGGCAGGTCTTCACAGGGGCCTTTGATTTCCACGGCTCCATTGTTTTTGATCCTGCAAATCTGGGCGCCAGCCATGTGGAGATTGTGATTGATATCCCCTCCATCCGTACAGGCAGCGAAGATCGGGATTCCCAGGCCCGTTCAGCGGAATGGTTCGGCGCGGATCTTTTTCCTGCGGCGGTTTTTTCAGCATCTTCCTTTGAAAAGACAGGCGATAAAACATATATAGGACATGGCAACCTTACACTTCACGGCGTGACGCTCTCTCTTGATTTACCGTTCACGCTCGATATTCAACCGATCGCCCATGGGCGGCGGGCTGTAATGGAGTCTTCTATTTCCCTGAACCGGCTTGATTTTGGGATCGGCAGCGGAGAATGGGCCAGCACAGAGGCCATTGCCAATGAAGTCAGGATTCTGATCAGGGTCGAGGCTGAGCAAAGTACCCCCTAATCAAAGCATTTGCGCTTCTCCTAAAAACGGAGTAAGACTCATGAGATCACAGTCATTTATAGACACGCTTTCATACAGCGTCCGAGGTGAGCGGCATGAGGACACTCTATCATCTCTGGCTTCATCCATTTTCCCGCAAGGTGCGCGTTGTTCTTGCGGAGAAGGATCTTGCCTTCGAGCTTAAGATTGAAAAAATCTGGGAACGCCGCACGGAGTTTCTGGCGCTGAACCCGGCGGGGGATGTGCCTGTTCTGGTGGAGCAGGATGGAACGACGCTCGCCAACGCCCAGGTTATCTGCGAATATCTGGAAGAGGTCTATCCGGAGAAGAATCTTCTCGGCCATGATCCGGTGCAGCGGGCGGAAACGCGCCGGTTGATTACATGGTTTGACATGAAGTTCAACCGCGAGGTCACGGAAAATCTTGTGGGTGAGAAGCTGATGAAGCAGGTTCTAAAATTGGGTGAACCGCACGGTCCTTCACTGCGCGCGGGTCACGCGAATATTCATTATCATCTCGATTACATCGGATTTCTGACAGAAAAGCGGGCCTGGCTGGCGGGCGATAATTTTTCCATGGCCGATATAGCGGCCGCTTCCCATCTTTCAGCCGTGGATTATATTGGAGACGTTCCGTGGGAAGAGCATGAAGCCGCGCGGGAATGGTATGAAAAGGTTGTTGAGCGTAAAAGCTTTGCTCCGCTTAAGGATGAGCGTATTCCCGGTTTTGATCCCGTTTCACAATATGAAAAAATATAGATCTCGGACTCAATGGAAAACAAAAGGCTTTTCTGTTTTGGATATGGATATACCTGCGATTATCTGGGGCACGATCTTCTGAAGGACCCACAATGGTCTGTGGCCGGCACGACCCGCAGCCGTGAAAAAGCCGATGCCATGCGGGCCAGAGGGGTTGAGCCCCATATTTTCGACTATGAACATCCTTTGCCCGATCCCGTACCCGCCCTGGCCAATACAACCCACCTATTGATTTCCACGCCACCCGACGATGAGGGGGATCCGGCTTTTTTAATGCATGCGGACGAAGTCGCGCGAATATCTACCCTGAAATGGGTCGGCTATTTATCCACGACCGCCATTTACGGCAATCGTGACGGCGGCTGGGTCGATGAAACATCCGAGCCCCGCCCAATCGCCAAGCGCGGAAGCCGCCGCCTGAAGGCAGAGGGGCAATGGCTTTCTCTCCTGAAGGCCAGCGGTTTGCCGGTTCATATCTTCCGCCTCGCCGGAATTTACGGCCCCGGCCGCAGCGCCCTGGATTCAGTTCGCGCGGGGGTCGCCCGGCGGATCGATAAACCGGGACATGCTTTCAGCCGGATCCATGTCGAGGATATCGTCCAGGTTTTGCGGGCTTCGATGGATGCTCCACGCCCTGGAGAAACTTATAATGTCTGCGATGACGATCCCGTGCCCAGTCATATGGTGATCTCGTATGCCTGCGAGCTTCTCGGGCGGATTCCGCCGCCTCTTCTACCCTTTAAGGAAGCGGATCTGGCCCCGATCACGCGCAGCTTTTATGCGGATAACAAGCGTGTGAGCAACGCAAAAATTAAAGAAAGTCTTGGTATTCAGCTTAAATATCCTGATTACCGGCAAGGCTTGAAAGCCTGCCTTGAGGCTGAGGATTATGCGGTTTCCCTTTTCAAGGGACTGGCAAGCTAGGAAAGGGCATGGCAAAAAGAGCCATGAAACCGGATTCAGCCCCCCGCAGAGTTGTTTTTATTCTTCCTTCCCTGACCGCGGGCGGCGCGGAGCGTGTTCTCATCGGCCTCATGAACGGATTGGACCGCGGGCGGTTTGAACCTTTTCTAATCGTCGTGAACGGGAAGGGGCCTCTTCGAAATCTTATCCATGAGGATATTCCTTTTCATGATCTGGGAGGGAGGCGGGTTTCCCGCTCCCTGTTCAAACTTTTCCGATGTCTGAAAAGCCTTAAACCCAACATTGTCGTCTCGACGATGGCACATATGAATTTTGCGGTTCTTTTGATGCGGCCTTTTTTCCCGAAAACCTCTTTCATCGTGCGGGAGGCGATTACGCCTTCTTTTATTTTGGGGGAGCATCCGCGTCTGGCGGGTTTGATTGGCGCAGCCTACAGGATTTTATATCCCCGCGCCCATCTCGTTTTCAGCCCTGCGCAGGCCATTATCGATGAATTTCGTGGAATTTTAGGCATGAAATGCAAAAACCACAAAATTTTATATAATTCTGTGGATATGCAGCGCGTTCGTGCGGAAGAAATCATTCCCGATCAAATCGCCAAGCAGCCCGGCGAAGGATTGCGTTTTGTCGCGGCGGGACGTTTACATACCCAAAAGGGTTTTGATCGTTTGGTTGAGGCCCTGGAAAATTTTCAAAGTTTGCCTCCGTGGAGGCTTGATATTCTCGGAGAAGGTCCGGAACGGGAACATCTTGAGACCATGATCCGTGAGAAAGGATTGGAGGGCAGGGTGATTCTTCGGGGACGGCAGGATAATCCCTGGCCTTGGTATGCGGCGGCGGATTGTTTTCTTTTGCCTTCGCGGCACGAAGGTCTTCCAAATGTCGTTCTGGAGTCCCTTGCCTGTGGGACTCCTGTGATAGCCACCGCTGAATCGGGGGGGATCGAAGAGATTCAGAGCTTCACTCCTGCGGAAAGCCTCATCATCGCTCAGAGTATGCATGATTTTATTGTCGCGATGGCCGGGATAGCGCCTTCATTTTCGTCTCTTTACCGCCCCTCTCTTTTGCCTTCGGCTTTTTCTCAGGAAGAGGTTATGGAGATTTTTTCCAATTTTTTAGAGGAATGCCGATTAGGGGGGCGGCCAGGGGGAACAGATCAGGCCGGTGATATTTGAGATGCCGGTGACGGCCTGCCCATCCGGGCAAGTGACGGTATCTGGTGGATCTGTAGCAGGATCTGAGAATACTTGTTTGCAAGTAACCTCATTATTTTCAATGGCTATGACGGCGTATCCGGGTTTGGGGCATGCCATGGCCGGAATATTGCCCGCGATGACTTCGCTCGGCATGCAATCCTGTCCATCATTGCCGCAATAGGAGACAGCCTCTACTGTCTTTGCCAGGACATCCCCATTTACATTGAGGCGTTCCGTGGGGGTTGTCGTTCCAAATCCTACATTCCCAAGGTTTGTGTTGGCCACCTGGTCTATGCCCGTGTAGCGCCAGTGCACGGTGATGCGGGAGAAAAGAAACTGGACGCGATCATCATTTTTATAAATCTCCTGCTGATTTTGCAGACCACTCATAAAAGTGACGTCGCCATTGCAATTCTCTGTTTCGTTCTTGGTGATGATCCCGGGCGGCAACGCCGCGCCGTTGCAATCCCCCACCAATTGTCCATACTCTGTGCGGGCTCCGCGGCCATTTTCGCCGTGGGAGACCAAAATCATATGCCCCGTGGCGGGATCTTCCAGAACGGAGGTGCCATGTTCATCCACGATATCTATAATTCCCCAGCCATTGTTATAAGTTCCGATGCTGGTCATGCTCTGGGTAACCGCATAGGTAAGCTTGTGATTCCAGCCATCGAAAGTTTTGCGGGCATTTATGGGAGAGTTTTGGATCCCGTCTATTGTTCCCGGATCGCCGTCGGGATCGGTCAGTGTCAGAAAGGGCACCGCCCCGATCAGCAGGCGGTCTGGATTTCCATCGCCGTCGGCATCCCTTCCCGTATTGGCCATGGCCGCCGCGCAGTCTTCCTTACCGTATCCTGCATCATCGGGGCCTAGCGTAATATCGGCTGGGCAGGGGTAGCGGCCAAAGCGGGCCTGAAATTCCAGGATGGCTGCGTGGCTTATGACCAAAGATTCGCGGGTAAAATCTCGAGCGGTATTATCGGTATAGACACGAATGCCCACCAAGGTTGTCACCATAATGGTGCTGAAGACGCCGAGAGCGACGGCCAACTCAACCAGACTGAATCCCCGATCATTCTTATCTTTTATAGCGTATCCGGTTTTTTTATAATCCACGCGTCTCTCCTACTGACATTGGCAGGCCGGGAAATGCTCGTACTGAGTGCCCGCATGGCGGTAGCATTGCTCATCAGGCGCACCGCACGTACATTTGCTATACTCCAAAGACCCTGAGGGGTGTGGGTAAGGTCCCTGCGGGGTGCTGATCGGGGTCCAGTGACAAACAGGGATCGTGCATGTGTTAGAGGTCTCCTGTACCAAAGTCCAAGTGTCAGTTGCACAGGAATACGCCCATTCTTCTTCGATGACTCCAGTTTCCCCTGCGGGACAGGTGTTCGTCCTGATTTCGGTAGTATCCACACAGCCAACGCAGGTATTGGATATTTCAGAGTAGAATGTCCATGCTCCACTGGGACATTCTAGAACCCACTTTTCATGAATCTCTCCGCTCTCACCATTGGGACAGGCTTTCACAACATCCTTGCTGTCGGGCGTACATGTACAATCGGTGCTGGCGTCGATCTGATACCAGTCTGTCCAAGTGGGTATGGCAACAGGGCTGACGGAAGGACAGAGATGATCCCGCGCCATGGTTATCCCTGAACCCGTATAACCGGGAGGGCAGTCTTCGTGTTTCGTTTCGGTTTCTTGTTTGCAGGCACATGCTACCGCATTGATAGTGTACGTACTTGTGTATGAGGGGCAGGCCGCATTGTAGGTCTGAGACTTGCTTCCTGAATAACCGGGGCCGCAGGGGACAATAGCCGTTGTCGAGCCTGTGGTGCAGGTGCATGTTCCATCCGTCGGACTTGGGCTATATACCCACGATCCACTGGAGCAGACATAGGTTTTATATGTTTGTATGGTAGCGGACGTCGTAGCGTCGATTGTCATGGGGGTGCCGGCCTTGTATATATCTCCTTCGTTTCCTGCGGGAATATTCACCAGCTTTCCACAGACATCCACGGTCTGGGCCGGACAGGTGGTGGGTCCCGTCGGTGTACTGCCCGTGCACAACAACGTACCGTCATCAGTCAATCCCGTAGCGAATTCTCCCGCAGGACAAGAAATAATAACTTCCGGAATACACACGGGCGCGGCGTTCTTAATGGCGCTTATAAACTCACCTGGAGGACATTCCATCCCTTCACTCTCAGCGAGTTGTCCCGCAATTGCACTCGACGGGAAGCATTCCGCACCATTTTCCATGCAAATTTGAGTCGCCATCGCCATTCCTTCGGCGGCTCCCGAGACCGGGTCGTCCTGTGCCCGAAGAACTCCCTGTATATGCCCTTCGGCTTGTAAAGGGGTGGTCGGCGCCGTAAAAATTCCCACATTCCCAAGGGGGATTTGATGGATATCCATGGTATGGCCTGGATCTTCAGAAAGTTTCCAAAGCGGGATTTCATCTTGCGTGGAGTAAGAAAAGACATCGTCAAAAGGCAGATGACTTTCGGTGCTGAATGCGGCTATCTGGTAGACAGAGTCCGTTTCCTGGTTGCAGTTTTCATGTTCATACCCGTCCACGGGGCAGGGGAATCGTGTGCCTTCGATTGTATATCCTCCCGCACCGTTAGGGCCGTAACTAAAAGCCAGAAAATGTGCAGAGGCACTTTCTGAAAGGAGTGATTTTTCTTCTTCATTCCATATTTCAATGCCGCCTTGGTTGGGTTTG
>JAIOYC010000069.1 GCA_021741325.1 Alphaproteobacteria bacterium | reverse complement strand
GGATGATATTCTGCACCGCCGCCGTGAGAAATTCATTGCCTATGGGCGCAATCTGAGTTGAAGGGGAAATCCATGGCGCGCGACACACGGGCGAAAATCGTCGAGAAAGCCGAAAAACTTCTCTGGCAGCGCGGGTATGAGGCCACGTCCCTGAACGATCTTGTGGACGGTGCGGGCGTCAGCAAAGGCGCCTTCTTTCATTATTATCCCAGCAAACATGCCATCTCCCAGGAGATCATCGGAAAATACGCGACCGAACGCCTGAGCGCGCCCCTGCAAAAGGCGCTGGCCGGGAACACCTCAATAAAGGCCGGGCTTCGTGTCTGGCTCGCCGAAATGTTTGAAACCTGCAAGCGGAGCGATTTCAGGGGCGGTTGCCTTCTGGGCAATCTGGCGCTGGAACTCTCCGACCAGAACGATCATGCGCGTGCGACCATCGCGCAGCATTTTCTGGATCTTGAAAACATGCTTGTCTCTGCATTGCGTCCCCTGGCCGCCGCGGGTCAGCTCGCCATGGAGCCGCGCGCGTGCGCGCGGCTTTTTATCGCCGCTTATCAAGGCGTGATGATGAGCGTGAAAATCCACAAGGATCACAATCGCGCCAGCCGCGAATTTCAGGCGCTCGCCGCGTTAAGCGACCAGTTGATCCAAGACTGATGCGCGCGGTTCCTCCTGATGGCCTCCTGACCGGTGAAGACGGGCGTGTCCGTTGCTGGTGGCCGGGGAACGATCCTGAATATCTTCGCTATCACGACGAGGAGTGGGGGCGGCCTGTCCGCGATGACGTGCGGCTGTTTGAGAAAATCTGTCTGGAAGGGTTCCAGGCGGGCCTGAGCTGGATTACGATTTTGCGCCGGCGCGATCATTTCCGGGCGGCCTTTGCGGGTTTTGATTTCGAAAAAATGGCCTCTTATACTCAGGCGGACGTGGAGAGGCTTCTTCAAAATCCCGGGATTATCCGGCATCGGGGTAAAATCGAAGCGGCCATCAGCAACGCGCAAAAGACATGCGATCTGATCGCGGGCGAGGGATCCCTGGCGGATTTCATCTGGCGTTATGCTCCTGCGGAAACTGCGCGCCCTGCGCGCATGAATTATGAAACCCTCAGGACAATGCCCCAGACACCGGCCTCCCAGGCGCTCTCGAAAGACCTTAAAAAGCGGGGCTTCCGTTTCGTGGGTCCCACCACCATGTATGCTCTCATGCAAGCGGCGGGGCTGGTGAACGATCATCTGGAAGGATGCTGGTGCCGGGACAATATTTTAAAGTCATAAGGCCCGCCGCCTCTTAATCTTAATTTTTCAAAAAAGGCGTTTAAAAGCGCTTCCCTAGGTTGCCTGAAAACCCATGGGCCAAAAGGCCAAAATAAGGTATGATGGAAAAGTAGTCTTTCATCAGGGGAGGAGCCCGCCGCCGTCATGACCAGGATTCTTAAATTCAAAAAATGCAAAGCTCATTCCAGCGCCAGCGTCGTGGATGGAAAATTAATCCTCTCTTTCCCGGGTGCCGAGGTACCCGTGGTGTGGCAGATGGATTTTACGCAGGTGAAATCTTCCGCCCTCGAGGTGGTCAAGAACGAGGATAAAAATATCTGGACGCTGGCTCTGCGCACCCCCAAGGGCGAGGGGATGGACATTGCGCGTTTCGCGCGCCGGGAAGACGCGGTCGATGGCCTGATGGCGGCGTCCAGGGCGCTGGAGGATGCTCATGGCCGGATCCGGTCTCCCTCCGCCGAAATTATCTCTACCCAGTCTTTTGCCGCTCCGCGCAAAAAAGGGAAATGGCGTTCGGTTTTTATAGGTCTTCTTCTGCTGCTGGTCCTGTTCGTCGTATGGGCGATGCTTTCGACCCGTCCGTTGCAAGGTCTGGATGAGGGGTCCATGGAAACTGATTCAGGCGTTTCTGCGGAATCGGGTGTGCCTTTGTCCGCTGACCAGTTTTTACAACAGCCCTAAGGAGGGGCAATGGCTCTCGACCAGAGAAAGTTTGAGCGCAAACATCTCGATATTCTCCGCGATATCCGGCCTCTTTGGATGCGCATCGCGGATTCGGCCGTTACGCCCAACATTTCCACGACCGTATTCGTCGTGGCCGCCTTTGCACTGAATTTCAATGCCTGGACCCTTGCGCTTTCGGATGTCGGGACCCTTTTTCTGGGTCTTTATTTCTGGTGGCTGGTGACCCGCAACCGGGGACTCGTCTTCAAACTCCCCCTGGGGGCCAAGTATAAGGACTCTCACAACAGCGGGCCGGGACGCAGCGGCAAGGCGGAGGGTATCCTTTATCTCGGCAATATGAAGAAGACCAACGAAGAGGTCTGGTTCACGAATTCCGATGCCCGGACGCATATTCTTTATCTGGGCACCACCGGATCCGGGAAGACCGAAGGGCTGAAATCCATGGTGAGCAACGCCATGGCCTGGGGATCGGGGTTCGTCTATGTGGACGGGAAAGCCGATACGGATCTATGGTCCTCGCTTTCTTCGCTTGTGCGCCGCTTCGGACGGGACGATGATCTTCTGGTTCTTAACTACATGACCGGCAACTCGGACAAGGGGGCGGTATCCAACACCATGAACCCTTTCTCCAGTGGCTCGGCGTCTTATCTGACAAACATGCTCGTCAGCCTGATGCCGGAGGCGGGCGGGGACAACGCCATGTGGAAGGAGCGCGCTGTGTCCTTGGCCAGCGCGATGATGCCTGTCCTGACCTGGAAGCGCGACAACCAGGAAATGCCCATGTCCGTGCGCACGATTCGCGACAATATGGAACTGAAAAACATCATCAAGCTCGCGCGCGACGAGGGAGTGCCCGAGGAAGTTCGCGACGGATTGAAAGGATATCTGGCCCTGATGCCCGGCTTCGAGCCCAAGGCCTATGACGACAAGGGCGAAATCAAGCCTCCGGGGCCGGACACACCGCAATACGACACCACCACCGCCAGCCAGCAGCACGGCTATCTCTCGATGCAGTTCACGCGTTCCCTGCAATCGCTCGGGGACGATTACGGCTATATTTTCGATACCCAGGCCGCGGATGTGGACATGTTGGATGTGGTGCTGAACCGACGCATCCTAATCGTGCTGATTCCGGCATTGGAAAAATCGGGCGACGAAATCGCCAACCTGGGAAAGATCGTGGCCTCCACCATGAAGGGCATGATGGGCGCCACGCTGGGCTCCACCGTGGAGGGCAGCAGCGATAAGGTGATCGAGAACAAGCCCACCCATTCCTCCACGCCCTTCATGACGGTGTTTGACGAGGTGGGATACTACACCGCCGAGGGCATGGCGGTTATGGCCGCCCAGGCCCGCTCGCTGGGCTTCTGCCTTGTGTTCTCGGGTCAGGATTTGCCCGCCATGAAAAAACGCGTGCGGGAGGAAGCCAATTCCATTACGGCGAACTGTAACATCAAGATTTTCGGGAAGCTGGAAGATCCCACCGACACGAAAGATTTTTTTGAAAAAACCGTGGGCACGGCTCTCGTGACGGAGGTTTCCGGCTATTCGATGTCCGGCGGCGGCGGGATGGGTTCTTATTTCGATACCCAGCAGGCGGGCGTTCAGGTGCGTGCGCGGGCCAGCTATGACGGGCTGCGTTCCCTGAAGGAGGGCGAAGCCGTGCTCACTTTTGGCGACAAGGTCATTGATTGCGCGATGTTCTATTCCAATCCCGGCCATGCGCGCGCGATGCGGGTGACGCGTTTCATGGCGCTTCCCGATCCGGATGAGCAAATTATCAAACACTCCACGGCTATCGGGGCGCTGCGTGATCTCTTGATTGACAAAGCCTGGACGGCGGAGCGCGCGGATGTCGCCGTTGAAACCTCTCCGGAGATAGAGGCACTTTTAAGAGGCTTCGATCTGGCCGATCGACCGGAGGTTGATCCGGTCGATACGGGGATTGCCGCGCTGGTGGAAGTTCACGCGCTGAACAATCCCCTGCCCGAGGAAACCGCTCCGCCTGTTTCCGTTGAAAAGGCCGCACCGCCCGTACAGAAAGATGATTTACCCGCTCCCGAGGTCGTGCGTCCAGCAGCCCCCTTGGCCGCTGCTCCGCTCCCGCAAGAGAAAGCTTCGGGCAGCACCCTCCCCCGGGAAATTCTGGATATCATCGAAGCCGCCGGACGGGAAACCCGCGCGGCCTTGTTCAAGGACAAGGAAAACCGCGACAAGGACAATATCGATGCGGCGGAATAGAGAGAGGTATTCAAAAGCCTCTCTTAACGCTCCAGGGAACGGAAATACGCAAGCGCCTGCGCCGAGGATACAATCTTGGCTCCCTGCGTTTCCATGTAGAAGAGGTGTTCATCTTTTTTATCTTCGGACCAGGATCTACTATTTTCCACGCAATCGGACATTACAAACACTTCATAGCCCTGCTTGTATGCATCAATGACAGTCTCCTTCACGCAGGCACCTGCATTAAAGCCCGAAACCCAAAGAGCTTTTTTCCCTCTCTTTTGCAGTTCCTCGTGAATATCTCCCCCATTAAAAGCCGAATTGTCATTTTTCTTGATTAAAATGTCTCGCTTATCCGGCCGTATCGCGAAGAGTCCTCCACAGGCCTTTTTGTGGGACATCTTTTCGGAAGCGTAATACACGATACAGTTATCAATTCCCTGTTTTTTGATTTCAGGCATAATTTTTGCGTTATGCAGCGCGGTATTTAAGGTGCGCTGGTTTCCCCATTTCTCACCATAGGACGGATCAACAAATTCGCGTTGCTGGTCGATATTGATATGGACGTGCAGGGACTTGCTGTTGAACTCTTCTGGCAATCGAATCGTCTGAGTTTCCCTGAAGAAAGGGGAAGGAGAAAAAATTTTCTTCCATAGACCAGAAGCCATACGAAATCCTATAAATTCAGGTGAGTTATTTTCATATCATGAAATTATGGCTGTATAAAGTATTTTTGTACCTGAAGGCGCAGCGAATTTTTAGCAATGGACGCCCTGCTATAAAATCTCTGCGGCTTTTTTTATTTTCTGTTATGTATTGTTTATGACGATTTCCCCGCGTTTTTTGGACGAGGTCCGCAACCGCCTTACATTGTCCGATGTCATCGGCCAGCGGGTAAAGGTCACGCGCGCGGGACGGGAATACAAGGCCTGCTGCCCCTTCCATAAGGAAAAATCCCCGTCCTTCACCATCAATGACGACAAGCAGTTCTATCATTGTTTCGGCTGCGGCGCGCACGGTGATGTCATCGGCTTTGTGATGCGCAACGACAATCTGTCGTTTCCCGAGGCGGTCGAGCTTCTGGCCGGGTTGGCGGGGCTAACCATGCCCCGGCCTGATCCGGCGAGCGTGAAAAAGGCGGAGCGTGAAAAATCCCTGCACAGCCTGCTGGAGGAAGCCACGCTTTACTTTGAAAGCGTTTTGCACGGTTCAAATTCAGAAAAAGACCTCTCCGGCGCGGCCCTCGGCTACCTTCTGGGGCGCGGCTTAACCGAAGACACCCTGGCGGCGTTCCGGGTCGGCTACGCGCCGGGAGACGGGCAGATGATTCGCCGCCATCTGCGCGGCAAGGGCCATACGGACGCTCAGATGATCGAAGCAGGAATTCTCAAGGAATCCAGCCGCGGGAGCGAACCATACGCCTTTTTTCGGGAACGGATCATGTTTCCGGTATCGGACCGGCGGGGGCGCATCATCGCCTTCGGCGGACGCATTTTGCCGGACCATATACGTCCCCCGGACCGCGAGGGCTTCAAGCCTCCCAAATATATCAATTCCGGGGATACGCCCTTGTTTGACAAGGGCCGCACGCTTTATGCCGAATCGCTGGCGAGAGAGGCCGCGCGGGGCGGGCACACGGTCATTGTCACCGAAGGCTATATGGATGTCATCGCCTGTCACCAGGCGGGATTCCGGGGCGCCGTCGCTCCGATGGGCACGGCCCTGACCGAGGAGCAAATTCTCTCGCTCTGGTCCATGGGCGCGGAGGAGGAAAAAGTCCCCGTGCTCTGCTTCGACGGCGACAATGCGGGTCGCCGCGCCGCGTCCCGGGGGTGCGAGCGCATTTTACCCTTGCTCAAGCCCGGGCATTCGATCCGGCTGGCCTTCCTTCCGGAGGGAGAAGACCCGGACAGTCTTTTAAAAACCGGAGGCCCGCCTGCGCTGCGCACGATTCTAGAAAATTCCTTATCGCTCTTTGAGTTTATCTGGACGTCACATACCGCCGGACGGCGCCTTGATACGCCGGAATCGCGTGCGGGGGTCGTCAAGGCCCTGGAAAATGAGGTGAACGCGATTGCGGACCGTGAAGTCCAATCCCATTACCGCGCTCTCCTCCGGGCGCGCGTGTCGGAGGCCTTTTTCCGGCGTCCCCAGGACAAGCGTACGGGGCCGTCTCCCAGGCGTACAGGCATAACCTCCCTCAAACCCCGCCGTCCGGGCCAGCAGCGGGGCACAACCGCTTTGAAGATTCTGTTGGCCAGTGCCCTGAATCATCCAGAAGCGTTTGATGATCTTGAAGAGGCCTTGGCAGGACATCCGCCGGCCCCTATTTCTTTGGACCGTCTGCGGCAGGAAATTCTAAGGGTTCTGGGGGAAGAAAACACCGGGATTGGCCCGGATGGGCTGCGGGATTGCCTTATCAGAGCGGGGTTTGAAAAGGATATGGATGACATCTTAAACGAATCCGTTTACGTTCACGCTTCTTTTGCGCGCCCCGAAGCTGTTTTTTCCGAAATGCGCCCGCTTCTTCTGGCATGGCTTTCGGATATGCTGGAACGGGGCGGGGAGGGCGTTTATAGGGATTGGCAAAGGGCCTTTGCGGATTCGAGCACGGCTGACGAGGATCGGATCAGGGAAAGGATAGCCCTGGCGGCCGGAGGGGGGGCGGACGACTCTGGTTAGTTTCAGAAGATTTTTTATCCAAACGCTTTAAATTGCAGGAAAAATGGGGTCTAATCCGTAAACCGGATTATTGAACCGGGTAAAAACCGGCAAAAGGGTATTGAAACAGGGGATCATGGCTGTGAGCAAGAAAGCAGTGGGGAAAAAGCCAGTCGATAAAAAGAAGTCTGTGGCACAAAAATCGGCGCCTAAAAAGCCGGTACCTGCAAAAGCGGCTTCTAAAAAACCGGCAGCGAAAAGCGCACCTCCTCGAAAAGCCGCGAACGCGAGCACAGCGAATAAAAATATAGCCGCCAAGGCCCCTGTTAAAAAAAACGCGGCGGATAAAAAAACGGTAGTGAAAACAGCGAATAAAAAAGCGGTGAACAAGGAAACGGCGGGTAAAAAGACAGTGATCGAAAAACAGACCAGTATGAAATCGAAGCCTCAAAAACCGGA
Source organism: Alphaproteobacteria bacterium (assembly GCA_021741325.1). GTDB lineage: Bacteria > Pseudomonadota > Alphaproteobacteria > Micavibrionales > Micavibrionaceae > JAIOYC01. The sequence continues at coordinate 1,970 of JAIOYC010000069.1, read as the reverse complement.
GAAACAAGAGAGCGTTCCTAAAGGCTCTCTTGAGACGGTGATGAAAAAATTGGTGAAGAGAGGCAAGGAAATAGGCTTCCTCACCTATGATGAGATCAACAAATCAATTCCGGCGGAAGAATTCTCCTCGGAGGAGATTGAAGACGCCATGGCGACTTTTTCCGATATCGGCGTTCAATTGGTCGAAAGCGAGGAAGATGTCGCGGAAGAAAGCGGCGAGACGCCCGCCGCAGCGGACGATGAAGATCCCGACGAGCGGGAGGAATATAAATCCGGTGGAAATATTGCCGACGACGACACGGGCCGAACGGACGATCCGGTGCGGATGTATCTGCGTGAAATGGGCGCGGTGGAACTGCTCTCCCGCGAGGGCGAGATCGCCATCGCCAAGCGCATCGAGGCCGGTCGCGAGCTGATGATCGGCGGGATCTGCGAGAGCCCGCTGGCCATTGAATCCATCATCGCATGGTATGAGGCGCTTCAGGCCGGGGACATTCTCCTGCGCGAGGTGATCGACCTTGACGCTACCTACAGCGGCAGCGACGAAGGCGTGGCCGCTGCGGCGCGGGAAGCTGAGCCCGAGACGGAATCCGACGGGGACGGGGATGGAGAGGACGAATCAAGCCTGTCCCTGTCCGCGATGGAGCAGGAACTTATCCCGCAGGTCTACGAGAATTTCGGGAAGATTCACAAGACCTACAAGAAAATGCAAAAGGTCCAGCAGGAACGCCTGGACGAACTGCAAAAAGGCAAGGAACCGCCCAAGGCGACCAACGACAAATACCAGAAACTGAAAGAGGAAATGGTTTCCCTGATGAACGAAGTGCGCCTGCATAACCGGCGTATCGAACAGCTCATCGAGCGGCTCTACGACATGAACAGGGAGCTGGTGGGGATCGAAGGCCGCATGATGCGCATGGCGACCGATTGCGGCGTCGACCGTCAGGCCTTCCTGGACAGTTATTACGGCGCGGAGCTTGACCCCAAATGGTTGAAAAACGTCCAGAAGCTCAAGGGAAAGGGCTGGGTCAAATTTGCCGAACGGCATGGCGACCAGGTGTCCAAGATGCGCGAGCAGGTGGGTGTCATCTCGGAAGAGGCCATGCTGCCCATCAAGGAATTCCGGCGGATTGTCGGCGTCGTCCAGAAGGGCGAGAGAGAGGCCGCGCGCGCGAAAAAGGAAATGGTCGAGGCCAATTTGCGCCTCGTGATTTCCATCGCGAAAAAATACACCAACCGGGGCTTGCAGTTCCTGGATCTGATCCAGGAGGGCAATATCGGCCTGATGAAGGCGGTCGATAAATTCGAATACCGCCGGGGTTATAAATTCTCCACCTACGCGACCTGGTGGATCAGACAGGCCATCACCCGCTCCATCGCGGATCAGGCCCGCACGATCCGTATCCCCGTTCATATGATCGAGACTATCAACAAGCTGGTGCGGACCTCCCGTCAGATGATGCACGAGATCGGCCGCGAGCCCACGCCCGAGGAACTGGCCGTGCGCCTGCACATGCCGCTGGAGAAGGTGCGCAAGGTCTTGAAAATCGCCAAGGAGCCCGTGTCCCTTGAGACACCCATCGGGGACGAAGAAGATTCAAACCTGGGCGATTTCATCGAGGACAAGAACGCCTTGGCGCCCATCGATTCGGCCATCCACTCCAATCTGCGGGAAACCACGACGCGCGTTTTGGCCTCCCTCACGCCGCGCGAGGAGCGGGTCCTGCGCATGCGGTTCGGCATCGGCATGAACACCGATCACACGCTGGAAGAGGTCGGACAGCAGTTCAACGTGACCCGCGAGCGTATCCGCCAGATCGAGGCCAAGGCCCTGCGGAAACTGAAGCACCCCAGCCGCTCCCGCAAATTGCGGAGTTTTCTGGACACGTAGATGCTTTCGTCGTCATCGCGAGCCCCGGAATAAATCCGGGGCGTGGTGATCCATCCACCGATAGCTGGATTGCTTCGTC
>JAIOYC010000068.1 GCA_021741325.1 Alphaproteobacteria bacterium | reverse complement strand
AACCCCGGCAGCCGGGCGAGCATCGCGGCGACCTGCGGGGAGATCGCGGTTCCGCTGATCGACGCGCGCCTGCCCGGATCCGACAATCCGCCCGAACCGGGTCCGGTCGAGATCCAGAAACAGTATCTGAACATTATCTACAACTTCTGGAATCTTGATGACTATGTTGATGATTACGCCATGGCGACTGTTTCCCGGTACACCAGCCTGATGGGAGGCGGCGGAGACTTGCCACCGCCTAAATGGAAAATTGACAACTTCATGGAGCATAGGGGCGAACTGGAAGAAACATTCACGGACGCCAAGACGGCTCAGGAAAATGATCCCCGCTGGTCCATCGACCCCTTCATGATCAAGCGCGGCTGGGCGGCGGCCGGGGTCTGGTACAACAAGATCGCGCAGCTCAACGGGTCGATGACGGCGGCGGCCTATGCGGTGCCGAACGTTTCGCGCTATCCGGAGGTGATGGAGCGGGTCCTGAACGCCAAGAAACAACAGGCCGAAGTCATCAGCCCGGATACCCGCTTCGAGCCCGTGATGCCGGGCGGCGGCCGCGAATGGACGACAGATCCGATCGATCGCCAGAAGGCCAAGGCGATGTGGGAGGGTTTCAATTACTGGCAATCCGACGGTCATGTTTCCAGCACGCATACGGACCCGAGCGGATCGCCCGTCGGGGATGCGATCAACGCCCTTCTGGGCACCGAAGGCCTATATGACATGGTGAAGAACGCGGATATTCACCCGCTTGCCCAGCTGGTCGGGATCGGCCGCGCACTGGTGGAGAGTGCTGTTCGGAATCTTGGTCTCTCCGCGGCTGCCTCCGTGGGAGGGGCCATCGGCGGAACCTTGTCGAAGCTTGTGGGGGATATCGGCGATGTCGGGATCGGGTTTTTCATGAGCATGGCCACGCTGGGTCTGGCGACCGGATTCATCATGTTTTACATCATCCCGTTCATGCCCTTCATCTATTTCTTTTTCGCGGTGGGCGCCTGGATCAAGACGATTTTCGAAGCCATGGTGGGGGCACCGCTCTGGGCGCTGGCGCATATCCGGATTGACGGTCCCGGCCTTCCGGGGAAGGCCGCCATCGGCGGATATTTCCTGATCTTTGAGATTTTTCTCCGCCCGATCCTGATTATCTTCGGCCTTTTAGCCAGCATCACGATTTTTGCCGCCCTGATTTCGACCCTGAACGAGATCTGGAGCATGGTGACGTATAACGTCGGGGGGTTTAATCCCGTGGAGAATATGAACGGCAATGCCATGGATTATTTCCGCTCCCCCCTGGACGAGCTCTTTTTTACGGTTGTGTACGCCGTGATCGCCTATCTGATGGGCATGTCGTCCTTCAAGCTGATCGACCTTATCCCCTCGAAAATCCTCCGCTGGATGGGCCGGAACGACACCATCTTCAGCGACAACCGCGAGGATGCGGGGCAGTTCATAGGCACGGCCTATGTAGGCGCGGACCAGGCCATTAAACCCATCTTCGGCGGCCTGCAGGGCGTGATGTCCTCCTTCGGGAAGCCCAACAGAGGCGGCGGGGCAAGCTGATATGGGCAGCCTTCAGGCCAGAGCAATTCGGTACACGGTTCTGCCCGGGATTTTTCCCCGTCTGCGCGCCCTGTTTTCCGGCGGTTTTTTTCATGTGGCCTCCCTGATCGCCCAAGTCTATTACGCCGTGCGGCTTCTGCCGCCGGGGCACCCCTATTTGAATCCCATCAATAGGGGAAAATTCGGCCTGCGGCATGTGGTCGCCCAGGCCGCCGCGAACCTGGTTTTCAAGTGGTCGAACATCGATCAGATCGTGATTTTCTTTACCATCCTGATCGGGATCACTCTTATATTTGTGCAGTTCTTTTTGGTGATCGTGGCGCTGGTGATGCAGCAAAGCGTGTTTGCCATGGTGCCCGTAAAGGATTTGTTTTTTGTTGATTCCATCTATAATCCGGGCCCCGCGCAGGATATCGCGTTTATGATTCTTGACCGGGTTTTCGGCACGAAGAATATTTTTGATTCCTGCATTGAGGCCGGGACCGGTTGCGTCGATATGGACGGCGCGACCGTCAATGTGCCCGCAACATATCCCTATCCGATCCATCTTGCGCTGCATATGCTGCTGCGCTTTTACTCCATCGGGATTTTCTTCGTTTCCGTCCTCATCATCCTGTATTTCGTGGCGACCATTGCGGGCGAAACGGCCGAAACCGGGACGCCTTTCGGCAAGAGGCTCGACCGGGGGTGGGCGCCGCTGCGGCTGATACTTTTTTTTGCCCTTTTGGTGCCGCTGAATATCGGCGGAATAAACGCCGGCCTGAACGCGGGGCAGATCATTACGCTCTGGACGGCCAAATTCGGATCCAACTTTGCAACCAATACCTGGGGCCGCTTTAACGAGAAGCTGACCGATACATATTTAGGCAAGGAAGAAACCCTGATCGCCACGCCCAATATTCCCGAATTCCGGGGTTTGCTGCAATTCATGTTCGTCATGAAAACCTGCAAGATTGCCACCGAGATGTCGGATACTGACCTGATGACCACGGGTCCCTATGGCGGCGTTCAGGATTATATCGTCCGGCCCGCCGGGCTCGCTTCAGGCGCCGTGGACAACCCACTTATTTTTCATCTCACGCCGTATAAACCGGCCCAAACCTTTGCGAAGAACGGAACGATCCGGGTCGTGTTCGGGGTGAAGAACGCGGACGCGCAGGCGTCCAAATACAAGGATCACCGCAATTTCGTTTTCCCGTTTTGCGGATCGATCCAGTTCCCCACCGTCGATCTGGACAAGCCCGGAACCCCGCCGTCGGGTGCGACAAAAATCCAGGAAGTCTATTACGACATGCTCCGGGAGATGTGGTCTGATCCGCGCTTTGGATCCTATGCTGAATGCGTGGCCAGGACCAAGATTCTGGGGGCGGAGGTAGCGGCCTGTAGTTTATTGCCGGACCGCCCTTTTCTCATGGAAATGGTTAATTATTACAACGCGTATCTACAGCAAAAAATAGAGCCCCTCATCAAGGAGCATGGGGACTGGTCCGTTCCCCCGGCTCTGCGCAAGAAGGGCTGGGCGGGCGCGGCCATATGGTACAACAAGGTTTCCCAGATGAACGGAGAAGTCACCAGCGCCGTCCTCAACATGCCCATTATCTCGAGCTATCCCGCCGTCATGGAGACGGTCGCCAAGAGCCGGATGGAGAAAAACAAGAACGTTCCGGGCATTTATATATTCGATCCGAATTTGGCCCAGGGCGCGCCGATCAATTACAGCGATCCGCAAAAAGACCCTCCGATCGCCAGCGCGCTTTACAGCGCTTTTCTGGCCTTTGAGCAGGATGAGATATATTCCTCCGAGTTCGAGAGCTCCACCGGAAATGGCGTTGTGGATACGATCAATGATATTTTTGGCACGGCCGGCATATTTGATATGCGCAAAAACCCGGACGTCCACCCCCTGGCGCAACTCAGTTCCATCGGGAAGGCTATGATGGAAGCGTCCATCAGGAATGTGGGGATCGGCGTTCTGTCGGGTTTTGTATCCAAACCTCTCAACGATACCGGAAAAATTGTAGCCAAAACGATCTCTGATTTTGCAAAAACCATCGGGTTTGCAACTCTCGCCATGAGTTTTGCGATGTATTATATCCTTCCCTTCATGCCGTTTTTATATTTCCTGTTCGCGGTGAGCGGATGGGTCAAGAGCATTTTCGAAGCCGTGGTTGCCATGCCGCTATGGGCGCTGGCGCACCTGCGGATTGACGGACCGGGCCTGTCGGGGCAGGACGCCTCGGGCGGATATTTCCTGCTTCTGGAGATTTTCCTGCGGCCCGTCCTGATCGTCGTGGGCTTGCTGGCCAGCGTGGCTATTTTCGGGAATATGGTGGTGGTGCTGCATGACATGTTCGAGCTTCTGATCGCGAATGTGGGCGGATTCGATATCAAGGCGGAAACCTCCGGAACCGTGCCGTCGCAGATCGATTCCATGCGGGGGCCGATCGACGAGTTTTTCCTGACGGCGCTGTATGTCATCATCTGCTACCTGATCGGGATGAGCAGCTTCAAGCTGATCGACCTTATACCAACGAAGATTTTGCGCTGGCTTGGGGCCGGGGTCGCGACGTTCCAGGAAGGCGCGGGTGATCCGGCTGGGGACGTCATGGGCACGACCTATCAGGGGACGCTCGTGGCCACGGGCCAGATCAAGGGCGGGGCGTTGGCGGTTCTGGGGTAGGAAAGCCGGGGAGAAAAATCTTTCAGCTTTTCTTCAGGTGCTCGAGAAGGACATCCACCTGCCCACCGCCGCGCTGGATAACGGAGGCGAAATCCGAGCGCTGGGTCAGCGCCATGCTAACGCCCTCTACGATGACGTCAATGATTTTGTAGCCGCCTTTTTTGCTGCGGCGTACGCGCCAGTCCAGCTGTATTTCGGGATTGTCATCGGGAACAATAAAGGACGTCACGATGATATCATTCACGCCTTCCGCGCGGGCACCGTCCACTTTAAGCGCCTGCCCGCGATAGTCGTTGAAGCGTTTGGAGTAAACGCCCACGATCATTTCCTTGAACAGCTTTAGATATTCTTTTTGCTGCGCGGGGGAACATTCGCGCCAGTGGCGGCCCAAGGCAAAACGCCCAATTGTGTCTATGTCAAAGCTTTCTTCCAGAAGGCTCCGGAATTCAGCCTGACGCTGTTCCTGGGAAAGGTTCCCGTCACTCAGAAAAGCGATACCTCTTTGTCCGACGCTGTTTATGAATGTCTCGGCGCCTGAGAATTCATTCTCAGCGGAGATATCTGCGTATAATCCCGCCGCGGGCTCGACCGACCGGACGTCGACGGCTTGGAAAGCCTGCGCGAAGCCGGCGGTGAGCATTGTCGTTGCGGCCAGAATAATCAGCATGGACCCACTATGTGTTTGCAAGAACCGTTCTCCGTTTTACGTCTGTCACTTATACTAATATGTATCGTTGTCAAAATCAGGCAAGGCCGCGCCCGTTACCGATCCGATCTGGTCGTTGGTCAACGCATTGCGGCGCTGGTAATAGGTGCTGCGCACCGCCGCATAATAATCAATGGAGCTGGCTTCCAGATCCTCCAGAACATTCATGAGAGAATCGCGAAGATCCAGATAGTCGGCTCCGAGCTTGGCGTAATACCAACCTTCCCGATCCGTGTTGTGCAGATACCAGCGCAGCGGATCGGCAAAGGAATCAACCGCGTAGCCTGCGTAATCCCGCACGGAGGAGGGACCCAGAAACGGAACCACGACATAAGGACCGTGATCCACGCCCCATACACCCAAAGTCTGTCCGAAATCTTCTTGTTCGTACTTAATGCCCTCATGCCCGGCCACGTCAAAGACGCCGCCGACCCCGACAGTCGTGTTGATGGCCGTGCGGACGAACTCGGTTCCCGCGCCGCTCACATCGCCCTGAAGGATCTGGTTGGCGAAGCGCACCGGACTTTTCAGGTTGCGCAGGAAATTCGTAACGCCCGTGCGGGCGGGTTTGGGAACCACGGTTCGGTATCCCTTGATAACCGGATGGATCACCGCGTCATCGACCGCTTTATTGAAAGAAAAAACGGCCCGGTTCGTGCTTTCGAAGGGATCCTGGATTTCATCCGCGGACATATTCGATGCCCGGTTCTGGGTCGAACAGGAAGACAGCATCGTTCCTGCGGCCAGTAATCCTGCAATGACGGCAAGGGAAGAGAACGCAATTTTCATTGAAACGGTTCCATTTTTTGACATGTGAAAAGCCTGCTGTTTATGATTTTAATCCCTGAAAAAGTCAACTCTCGAAATGCAATTAAAACACGAATTGATTACCGGGTGGTTAAGCCCAACGCCTGTCCCCCGAATTGTATCTATTTCAGGGGCTTGCACAAGGGCGGCCGGATATTTTTCTACCCGTCTTCCAGAGTCATCATGACGCTCAGGCCCAGCAGGAAGCTAATGAGGGCCGGCGACCAGGCCGCCAGGGCAACCGGGATCTGGTGGGATGCTCCCAGGGCCTGTAAAAAGCTGGAGAGAAAAAATATGGAAAAACCTATCAGGACGCCCATGCCCATCAAGGTGATTCCTCCACCCCTGCGCGGAGGTCCAAGGGAGACGGTGGCAGCCAGGATGATCATGGAGAGAAACAACAAGGGTTGCGCCAGCAGGCTCTGATAATGGATCCGCAGGCGGCTGGGATCAAACCCCGTTTCCTCCAGGGTCCGTATATAACCGGGCAGCCGCCAGAAAGACATAGTGTCCGGGGAGGAAAAACTATTTTCTATATCGGAGGTTGTCAGGGTGGTCGGAAGAATGTGGATATCTTTTTTCTCCGGCAGAGAGCCGGACTCGGGAGAATGAAGTATGGCCTCCTTGAAGGCCCATTGGCCTTTCTTCAGCGTGGCCGTGTCCGCGTCGATACGGCCGGTCCAACGGTCTTCCTGATCGAAAAAGAGGGCAAAGACCTTGTTGAGGGTCCAGTCTCGTTGCTGAAAGCTTGCGGCATGGAGAATTACATAGCCGTCATCGCTCAGGGGCTGGCGGAGCCAGAGCCCTTCCTTGAAGATCGAAATCTGGCTCTTGTCACGGCTGAGATGAGCATGCTCCATCTGCTTGAATTTTCCGACAAAAAGAGCCCCCACGGGATTGATCATCCCGACTTGTAAAATGCCTGCGGCCAGGGCGATTCCCAAAAAGGGGATCAGGAATTGCCAGACCGACAAGCCCGCCGCGCGCACCACTACGAGCTCATGTCGCCGGTTCAATTGCCAGAAGGTGAACATGGCGCTGAACAGGATCGCGAACGGCACGATCAATTGTCCCACCTGCGGCAATTTCAGAAACCCCATTTGCAAAATCAAGGCCAGGGGAATGTCCGCGCGCTTGTTGGCCCGCCGGATCAGCTCCACGGTGTCGAACAGATACACGATGGAGAGCAGAGCCAGCAAAAAGAAGAGAAAGTTGATGAGGTAAGATCGCGCCAGATAACGGCCCAATGTGCTCGGTATCATCATGATAGAGCCTCCCGCCGGTGGAAAATCCGCCGGTAGATCGTATGACCGGGCGGGGTCAGGGCTAACAGGGAGACCATCATGGGAAGAATCGCCAGCATGTACATAAAGGGCAGCCCCCAATCCGTCTGGCGCGCCAGGTTAAAGGCGGAGAGGAACAATCCTTGAATCAAGATCACGCTCCCCATGGCCAATACGGTCCGGCGGCTCTGACCCCGGCGGTTCATGGGGCCCGGCAGAAGAGCCGCGCAGGAAATAAGCGTATAGGCCAGCGCCAGAAGCGGGGTGACGAGGCGGCGATGGATCTCGATCCGGAAATCCCGAAGGGAATCGACGTCGCGCTGGTTGTTCATGTCCGGATTTAAAAGCTCGCCGATGGTGCGCTCATCGGGCTCCCGCCAGCGTTCTCGCATCGGAGCCGCATCGGGGAGCTCGATCGTGTAGCGGTCAAAGCTCAGTCTTTGGAGAGTTTTTGTTTCCGGATCGTATTGCTGGCGCGTGCCATCATACACCACGACCTGGTGCCCCTTATCGCCGGCGACAAGGGCGCCGCGCCGAGCCAGGATGGTGGAGGGCGGTTTGCCCGAGGTCGGGTTCTCGTGGATCATCAGGCTGCGCAGGTCACCGCCGGGGCTGCGGGCATGGATATAGATGGTTAGCCCCCTTCCCACCTGATTGAACACGCCTTCCCGGAACAGGAAGGCCGAGAACTGCTCCTTGATGGTTTGCTGCATCTGCTGCATCCCCGCCATGGCGCGGGGGGCCGCCCACAGGGTAATTCCCCACAGGAAGACGGTTGTCAGCATCGCCAGAATCAGCGCGGGTCGGGCGAGATCGATCGGGGAGTATCCCCCCGCCCGGATGGCAATCAGTTCCGAATCCATGGTCATCCGATTATAGACGAACACGGTTCCCGCCATGAGGGCCAGCGGCAGGATAATCTCGAAGAAGCGGGGCAGGGCCAGAAACGTCAGAATCCAGAAAATTTCCGCCGAGGCCCCCGAATCGATGACCAACTCCAGAAAATCCAGGGACTGGGTCAGGAAGATGATCACCGCCAGCGTCAGGGAAATGAGCGCTGCGGCCGTGAACAGATGCCGGAAAAGGTATCGGTCGAATATTTTCATCAAGGAAAAATCTATGCCAGCCCGATCGCGGCGCTGTAGAGAGCCAGAAGTTCGTCTTCTTCCCGACGCTTTTCGGGATCCATTTTGCGGAGCTTGATGATGCGGCGCATAATTTTGACATCAAAGCCCACGCCCTTGGCCTCCGCGTAGACTTCTTTCATGTCTTCCATCAGGGATTCTTTTTCCTCCGTGAGGCGCTCGATTCGCTCAAGAAAGCTCTTGAGGCGCTGACCGGCGACGCCGCCGACATCTTTTGCTTCTTTGCTTGCGGAAGGCTGGGGAAAATTGGCAACGTTCTCGGACATGGAATTTCCTTTTTTCAGCTTGTAAATTTCAGGAACAGGAGGAGCAAGGTACAATCTATAAAAATAAAAAACCATCCCCCCGTTGCGTATCTTTCAGGAAAGTGGCCCGGGGATGACAGGATGTCCCGAACATACTAGTGTTGAGCCCATGCGCATCCGGTATCTGCCCGAGACTCTGATTAACCAGATCGCTGCGGGGGAGGTTATTGAACGTCCCGCCGCGGCTGTGAGGGAGCTGGTCGAGAATTCAATCGACGCGGGCGCGTCGCGCATCGACATTTCCATCCGCGAAGGGGGAAAGAGTCTCATTGTCGTCAGCGACAACGGGATCGGCATGAGCACGGAAGATCTGCGCGCCGCGCTCGATCGTCATGCCACCTCGAAATTGCCGGGCGATGATTTGCTGAACATCGCGCATCTGGGATTTCGGGGGGAGGCCCTGGCATCCCTTGCGGCCGTGGCGCGCGTGGAAATTCTCAGCCGGGAGCGGGAGGGCGAGGCTTGGAAAATCGCGGCGGAAGGCGGGCGCAAATCCGACCCTGTTCCCTGCGCCCATCCCGAGGGCACCCGGATCGAGGTGCGGGACTTGTTCTATGCGACACCCGCACGCCTGAAATTCATGAAAACGGACAAGGCCGAATATCTGGCGGTCAAGGATACGATTTCACGATTGGCCATGGCGTTTCCCTCTGTCGGCTTTACCCTTGAGCATGACGGAAAAAAAAGTCTGAGCATTCCTGTATCTTCCGGCGCTCAGGAGCGCCTGGCTTCCCTTCTGGGCCGGGAGTGCGCGGAGAATTCCCTTCAGATCGAAGCCGATCGCGAAGGGGTAAGGCTAAGGCTAAGGGGCCTTGCGAGCTTGCCCACCTTCCATCGCGGAACGGCGCAGTACCAGTATTTGTTCGTCAACGGGCGTCCCGTCCGGGAT